>JAHDHV010000005.1:0-46781 GCA_020631155.1 Bacteroidota bacterium
CAATTATCGTTTTCGGTGTGAATATACTAAAATTATTGATTTTTTGAAAGATTTTCTTAATTATTCTCAAAAAAGTAGTAAAATAACAAAATTATGAAAAAGCTTTTAAACAATTACAATATTATACATATTAATGATTACAACAAAGTAAGCATAGATTTGCGAGGCTTACTCATCATTGTTGCATTAATTATTTGCAGCAATATTATCACTTATCACCTATTTATTAAAAGTGAATTAACTCCAGTAGAAAAGCATTATGCCAATCGCTTGTATCTATTGAATAAGGCAAATAAGTATGTGGATGATGTAGATGCTTTTGAACGCAAGGTGCGTATGGTAAGTGAAAACTTAGGAGTAGCTCCCGAATGGTTGATGTCTGTAATGTATTCGGAGTCAAAATTTGATGCTAAAGTAACCAATCATAAAGGTAGTGGTGCAGTGGGTTTGATTCAATGGATGCCTGCTACTGCGAAGGATTTGGGAACTTCCAGCCAAGAGTTAGGGCGTTTATCCCATATCAAACAGCTAGACTATGTTTATAAATATTTGGATAGGGTGAGAAAAAAATATGGTGACTATGAAAGTATTACCGATCTGTACCTAGCAATTTTATATCCTAAAGCTCTTGAAGGGGATTACTGTTATACACTGTATGCTCACCCATCCAAAATGTATACGCAAAACAGCCTCTTGGATGAGAATAAAGATAAGCGAGTGACTGTAAAAGACATAGATTCGCGCATGAAACGCCTCTTTTTGCCTGCCTATCAAGTGGGTAATAAGAATGAAATCGCACTTAGCGGATGGTAGGGTTATTAATTACGAATTACGAATTACGAATTACGAATTATTAATTACGAATCTATGAATTATTAATGGTATGTTTCAAATGCTGCATTTTTCAATCAAACAATTTGTGCTTACTTTAATGGAGCGTGGATTAGTGATTCGTATTCAAATAATTTTTCTGATGACTGTTTTCTTTTTAGGCTGCTTCTGTAAGAACGACTTTAGCCATCATAATCTTTATAAATAATTAGCAATCAAGAATTTAAACCTAAAAGGAAGTTCAAAAAAAATTTCCAATTTCTGCTCTCTAATAGCTAATTTCTAAAATCTAAATATCCAAAAGTCTAAATAGCTAAAAAGTAATATTACAACCAAAGTGTTAGGAAGAGAATGAAACATACCTTATTAATTACGAATTACAAATTATTAATGGTATGTTTCAAATGCTGCATTTTTCAATCAAACAATTTGTGCTTACTTTAATGGAGCGTGGATTAGTGATTCGTATTCAAATAATTTTTCTGATGACTGTTTTCTTTTTAGGCTGCTTCTGTAAGAACGACTTTAGCCATCATAATCTTTATAAATAATTAGCAATCAAGAATTTAAACCTAAAAGGAAGTTCAAAAAAAATTTCCAATTTCTGCTCTCTAATAGCTAATTTCTAAAATCTAAATATCCAAAAGTCTAAATAGCTAAAAAGTAATATTACAACCAAAGTGTTAGGAAGAGAATGAAACATACCTTATTAATTACAAATCTATGAATTAACAAATTCTATACATCATACTTATGTAACTGCTTAATGGTCACGGCTAAATCTTTAGGGATTGGAGCAGTAAAATGTACCCTTTCTTGGGTACTTGGATGGATAAAAGACAATTGGTGAGCATGTAAGGAAACGCGACTAATGAGGGGACGTTCTTCTTCAAATTTTCCGAGTTTGTAGTGTTTTTTTACTTCTGATAAATAAAAAGCTTTTCGCTGTCCATAGATTCTATCAACTGCCAAAGGGTGGCCAATGGCTTGGAAATGAACGCGTATTTGATGGGTTCTTCCCGTCTGAATTTGCACTTCGGCAAGCGCGAAATGGCGAAATTGATCTGTTATAGTATAAGTAGTTATAGCTGCTTTACCTTTTCGCTTATCTACGCGCATTTGCCCTCGTCTTGAAGGGACTTCGGCAATAGGCAGGTTAATGGTGCCTTCTGTATCCATTGGTTTGCCACTGATTAGTACGTTGTAAATTTTGCGGACACTTCGCTCTTGAAATTGCTTGGATAAATGCCGATGGGCTGCTTCATTTTTGGCAAAACAAATAATGCCACTGGTTTCGCCATCCAAACGGTGAACAATGAAAACAGTTTCCTGCTGCCGTTTGAGGTAGTGGTATAAATTGGGAATGTTTACATCATAGCGGTCTGGCACACTCAATACATGAGCAGGCTTGTTGAGAAGAATTATATCATCATCCTCAAAAATAGTGGTTATTTTATTGCTTTTGCTCATGGTATCATTGCTTTTTGGCTGTTTGGAAATTAAAAATTAGCGTACAGTAGAGATAATTCATATAAATACAATTCATGTAGGTATGTTTCATTTTTATCCTAACACTTTGTTTCTAAAATTGCTATTTGGCTATTTAGACTTTTAGCTCTTTAGCTGTTAGAAATTAGCGATCAGAAATTAGTTAAAATAAATCACTTTTTAATTTCCCTAATGGATATAAGCTTTTGATTTTTATAGTATTATGACGGCTAAAGCCTTCGTTACAGAAAACATCCAAAAAGAAATCAATCAGTAAAAAACGTCCAAAAACGAATCTACTAATCACGAATCCACGAACTGTCAAAGTAAGCACAAACTGCTAGGTGGAAAAACTCGGTATTTGAAACATACCTTCATGTAAAGGCAATTCATGAATTGTCTCTACACCAAATTATCCCTCTTCTTCCAATGCTGCCACAATATCCTCTGTTAATTCAAGATTATGGAAAACAGCTTGTACATCATCATCATCCTCAAACTTATCTATCAAACGCATGGCTGTTTTAGCAGCTTCTACCTCTAATTTGGTGGTAGTTTGTGGGATGCGTTGTAGGGATGCACTTTTCGTTTCGATTTTAAGTTCTTCTAGCTTTTTTTGCATATTGCCAAAGTCTGCCATATCCGTTGTTACCGTAACCTCCCCATCTTCTACCTCAATATCTTCTGCACCACCATCTATCAATTCCAGTTCTAATTCTTCGGCATCCCACTCGCCTTGTGGAAATTCAAAAATGCCTTTTCTATCAAATAAAAAAGCAACAGAACCACTGGTAGCAAGATTGCCATTATTTTTTCGGAAAATAGCGCGCACATTGGCAATAGTGCGATTGGTATTATCGGTTAGACATTCCACAAATATGGCAACCCCTCCGGGAGCATAGCCCTCATAGTTGAGTTCTGAAAAGCCCGCCGTTGTAGACTCGGAAGCCTTTTTGATGGCTCTTTGTACATTTTCTTTGGGCATATTCGCACCCTTCGCATTAGCAATTGCCAAACGTAGCCGCGGATTAAAATTAGGGTCATTGCTCCCTCCTTCTTTAACAGCTACAGTTATTTCTTTAATGATTCTGCCAAAAATCTTCCCTCTTTTGGCATCATTGGCTCCTTTTTTACGCTTAATTTTCGACCATTTACTATGACCTGCCATATATACTTATATTTTTTTAATCTGAAAGTGGCACAAAAATACAAAATTGAACGAAGGTAAAAAAGAGACTAGCGTATATTTCCAAGTACATTTAATAATTACATTACAAAAATAAGCCATTTAAAATGTTAACGTCATCTATTTTTTGATGATTCTTTACGCTCAAAGTTGTAAAAACGGCAAATATGTATTAATTTTGTGTCGGACGAACTTTTTACACCCCTCATTTGTCTTTTTATTAAAAATATAATTGGACAGAGATATGGGGGTTATTAGCTCAGTTGGTTTAGAGCGCTGCCTTGACAGGGCAGAGGTCACTGGTTCGAATCCAGTATAACCCACAAAAGGTTTCTTCCTTCTACTCCACATTATCAGCGATACCGTCATCATTGCTCTCCTCTTTATGATGGTGTCGCTTTTTTTTTTAAAACTTAGCCATCAACAATTAGATAATTCATGAATTATCTTTACCTTTCTTTTTTTCAATAAAATTATATTTTACTTCCCAGTCGTGAATATTGTCTGAATCTCCAATAGGAATGTCTTTGCTTTTATCCTTCTTTGGCACCCAAAATGGGTCTTCTACAATATTTTTTTCGTCTTCTTCTTCCTCATCCCCCCAACTAAAAATAGGAGGTGCATCTATGCCTCTAAAGTAGTAGGCACAAACAACGCCTGCAAACGCGCCTGCTATATGCCCTTCAAAGGACATGCCTTCTTTGATGGGCAATAAACCCCATACCATACCGCCATATAAAAATACCACTAATAAAGCCAAGGCCATGGACTTCAAATCTTTGCGAAATACACCACTAAAAAAGATGAAAAAGGCAAAGCCATACACCACACCACTTGCACCAATATGATAGGACGGTCGCCCAATAACCCAGGTGCCGATGCCACTGATAAGGAAAATCCAGAAAATGAGTTCGTAGGAAATTTTTCGGTAAGAATGCATGATGATGAAACCTAACATCACCAATGGCCAGGAGTTGGAAAATAGATGTGTGAAACTGCCATGTATAAATGGCGAAAGAACAATGCCAATTAAGCCTTCAATTTCTCTAGGGTACACCCCCAATTTGCCAAAGGAAAGTCCAGCAGCCGTTTCAACTATTTTAATTAACCACAATAAGGCAACAAAACTAAGTGGCAATAAAAAGCTACGTTTAACGCGCGCTTTTTCCGCTTTTAGTGAGAACATATATTTTTATTAATTGATTTATTAAACATTGCATTTAGCGTTTGGCAACACTGCACAAACTCTAAATGTTATATACATTCAATCGTTTACAGTCAAAAATAGTTCAAAATTAGCTTAGGTTTAGTCAGGGAGCATTTGTTGAATAATTTAAAAATCTACAAATTCTCATATCTCAAGTCTAATGTCTCCCGTCTTACACAATCCTAAAATTTCACTTTATCTTCGGGATTGCTTTTGCTTAATAAGAGGCTTTTCTGGCGGCCATTTGATTTTACATGCACAATATTTGTCTGATTATCATAGATTTCCATCAAAATATGGTTTCTCACCTGTAAGGTTTTCACTTTGGAGCTATACGGAATTTCTATATAACACCAAGTTGCTTCAATTTCCACCTCCTTGCCCAAATATTCCATCGCAACGGTGTCTCCATTCAAAATAAGGCGGAAGTTTTTTTGCAAATAAGCCGAAATATAGTCATCTGCTTCTTCAGGTTCTTTGTCGGTGCCTAGATGTAGTGTACCTGTGCCTTGCGTTTCAAGGGCTTTTTCTAAGTCATCCGTAAATATTTTAAGGGTAATTTCTAGGGATTCCGTCTTAGGGTTGTAATCTATCTGGCAAATGCTGACGTAAAAATCGTGGCTAAAAGCTGCTAAACAGCTAATAATAAATGCAATTAATAAAACATGCTTGAAATGACGCATAAAAAAGTTTTGTTGTTTTGATACACTTAGAGGTTGTTTGGATTTAATTTTTTAAGCCAAAGGATAAAATCCAGACAGCCTCTTAGACATAAGATAGGGGACTTGAGATGCAAGATAACTCCCTTACTATCAACAACTTACAGCAAGTCCAACCATCACTTTTTTTGTCTAAAATTTAACTTAAAAAATTGTAAGTAAAATTTCTACACATTCATTTATTTTGTCTAATAAAATATTTTTTCAAAAAAAGCTAAAAGTCTAAATATCTTGGAGTTTGGAAGGTTGAAAAGTTGCAAGGTTTTTGATTTAACAAAGTCAAAAATAAATATCTTTCGCACTATCAATCAATCTTATACAAAATAAAAATAACACACTATTACTTTTATTAATAAGATGAAAAGCCAATTTAGCTCCAAACTCTAAAAATATCCAAATATCTAAAAGTCCAAAAAGCCAAATAGCCAAATAGCCAAAAGTCCAAAAAGCACAAACCTAAGAATAAGCAAACGCTCAATTGTTTAAGAACTTGTTCTGATTTTACACTACAAATCACGCCAATAACGTTTTCGAGTGAGTTTTAAGTCTTGTAAGACCGAAGATTTGACACGTAAAGTATATTCATAACGTTTGAATTGCCCAAAAGGAGAGATAAAAAAGCTCATTTCCCAACAATGTAGGTCTCGATAGATGTTAATGGTGGTACGTGCAAATTCTTTATTGGTAAAATCATAGCCTGAATTATAGCTCACTTTCCATTTGGGTGTAAGGCTAAAATCACCACCAAAATTGATCGTTTGCGTAACCGTATTCACATTTTCCCCCTCGCTACGCGTCCGATTGAGGCGCAAAGTATAGTCGAAGCGAAGATTCCAAGGCAGATTAAAATCCATAAACGCATCGGGATTTCGGCGCACTTCTTCCCGTTCCTGCTCACTCCCACGCGCTCTAGAAAGACGATTACGCAGATTCGGTTGCTTTTTCTTTCCCCCAAAATCCGTAGATTTTAAAGTTGTATTAAAGTTCAAATTCATACTTCGCAAGCGCAATAAACGCCTATTGACATCCCATTCAAAATCATCCAAAGCAACGCCATTTGCATCAATGGCATAAGGGTCTAATGTACCTGATATATCGAAATTTAGTTTGTTAAAAATGTTAGTGCCTGCACTAAATTGGAATGGAGCTAACTTTCGCCTTTCGGCAGCAAAATTGTAGGAACTGCCAATACGGAGGCGATCCAGTAATTTGATTTTCTTCTCTTTAGATTCTGTAGTATCCTTAGAAGAATGAATTTTAGCTTGCAATACATTGTTCAATGAAAAACTAATGGATGCCTGCTCGCTACTCGAAGGACCGCCATAAATACCATTACTAAATACAGAGTAAAGCGTATCACTCCCTATCTCACTGCGAAGGCTTGGGTCAGTGATGACATTGCCTGATGCATCGGTTATTTCTTGATAGTAATTCCAACCTGACTTGCTAAAATCAGGGCGATAGTTAAAGCTAAGACTTGGCGTAATCTCATGTCGAAGGGCTTTTAAACGTCCTTTTTTAAAATTAAAAATCCCAAAAAAGCGCGTGGACATACTCACACTACTGCTAAATTCTGCACCTGCCTTGAAGCCTCCCCTTGAAATAGTAGACACATGCGGCGCAATGGTATCTGTTTCAGTATAAGTAGTATCCCCTATCCATTGTTTACGAGTCGTTTCAAAATACCCTACCCCCGTATACCTAATGCTGGGATTCACTTTTATATATTTAAATAAATTTAAGTCTGTTGATAAATTAGCGGTATGTTGAATCCCATGCTGAATTTCGTCTATGGCTTCTTTGGTAAAAAGCAACGAATCAGCAATAGATAATTCAGCTCTACTGCTAAGGGCAGAGTTGATGCCAATGCGCTCATACCATTTTTGCCCACCTATGGAAACTTTTCGCTTAAACGGAAATTGTCGTGCCATTGTGAGGGTCAGGTCAGGCAGGGTCAAACGTACAATATTGGTGTTCAACTGCTGGTTGTGGCGCGCCGAAATGTTGAGGCTAAAAGGCGTACCCGGGAATCGCTGCCCGTAGGAGATACTAGAGGTTAAGGTATTGGTTAATACATCAGGGTTGGTTGCTTCAAATTCGCGGTTAAAGGTGCTGGTACCAAAGGTTACATTGGAAGAAAAATTGCTATTTGGTCGGGCTTTCCCGTCTTGAGCATGTCGCCATTCTACCTGAAAATTTTTGGTGATACCTGAGCCTCTTACCAAAGGATCGCCGACTTGTAGGTGTCCATAATTTACTGAAAAACGGCCGTCAAATTTATAGCGTTTGGCATAGCGTATTCCTGCTTCAGTGCGCCAACTACCATTGGTAAAAATATCACCTGTGAGGGCTAAATCAAAGTAATCACTAAAGCCGAAATAGTAGCCCCCGCCGCGTAAGTAATAGCCTTGATTGGGAGAAAATCCATAGGTTGGCAACACAATTCCCGATGTTTGCCCTTTTTGAATGGGAAAAATGCCGAAGGGTAATATCAAAGGTGTTGGCACATCTTGAATGACTAGATGTGCTGGACCTGAAACAATTAATTTGTTGGGAATAACCTTAACTTTGTTGACTTTTATTTTAAAATGTGGATGTTCTAAATTGCAGGTGGTGTAATAAGCATTTTTGGCAAATAATTCATCGTGTTCATTTTTTTTCACCTTTTCGCCACGCAAAAACCCCTCTCCTTCTTTGGTTACCAATTCAGAAATTTTTCCTTTTTTACTTTCAAAATTATAGGTCAATTGATTGGCTCTAAATTCTTGCGTTTTATCCGTAAAAACAGGTCGCCCGATTAATTGCCCTGTAGAATCCGTGCTGCCTTGAGCATCTACTATTTTGGCATTTTGGTCAAATATTAGGCGGTTGGCACGCAAAGCTATGTCATTTTGTTCTATTTTTGCGCCGCCATATAAAAATACTTTGCCATTCGTTACATCGTAAATAATAGAATCCTTTGCACTGTAAGTAACAGGTGCATCAAGAGTATCGGCAGCAAATTTCATCGTTTCGCCCTGCTTTGCCTCTTTTTTCACTGTAATAGTGTCTTGTTTTGGCAAGGTATCGCTCGGCTCAGTGGATTTGCTACTTGGTTGTGCATAGATTTCATTGTTACTCATAACAATACAACACAACAGTACGCCTAATATGAGGTTGGTAAATTTCAAATTTATATTTTGGTAATCGTCTATTGGTTAATGTAAAGGTGACTTTTAGGCTGTTTTTTATCAAAAATAATCAAGCTCTATAACTTTTGTTATCCTCCTTATCTTTTTATGACTTTTGTTTTTTATATTAGATGTAAGACAATTGAAGTTGGAAGGTTTCAAAGTTTTTTAAAAAAAACTTTAAGCTTAAGGAACATTACACCAATATAAAAATTAGTGCGTTTCATTTTCTTCCTAACACTTTGATTATGAAATTGCCTTTAGGCTCTTAACTACTAGTGACTAGGAATCAGCCAGCAGAAACTGGTAATTATTAATTGCTTTACAAACTTCTTTAACAAGTATTATTTTTTGATTGTCAAGTATTTACAAATAATTACAATGACTAAAGCCGTCATTACAGAAATCATCTAAAATACATCTTATGTCTTAAATTTTACATCTTATGCCTTAACTCCACCTACTTAAATACTGTTTTTTTAAACAAAGTATAAAGGTAGTACTTTATTTTTTGTATAATAACGCCTTTTGAAAAAGAACGTTGCTTTTTTATGCTATTAAATATCAGAGGCGGTCTTGATCCTTTGGCTTAAAAAACAAAATCAAGACAAAAAATATAGACCTTTGTGCGGTCAATTAGTCAAATGATTGGTTTATTGAATTATTTGACAAAAGGGTATGTCTCAAATACAGTGTTTTTCTACCTAACAGTTTGTGGCTACTTTGACAGTTCGTAGATTCGTGATTCGTTTTTGGGCTTTTTAGTTTCTTTTTGAATGAGTTCTGTAACGATAGTTTTAACCGTTATTAAGAGCCAAGCACTATTTAATTGTGCACAATTTTGTGCTAAAGTATTAGAAATAAGTAGTTTAGTCTTTTACTATTGTAACATTAATTTTGTCTAGGTACTTATTCTTATAAACAATTAATAATCAAAAATTGATAGCTATAAGAAAGTTCAAAAAATAATTTCCAATTTCTGAACACTAATCGCTAGTTTCTAACAGCTAAAAAGCCAACTCACAACCAAAGTGTTGGGATGATAGTGAAACATACCGACAAAAGACGTTTAAACACAATCCAAAATACAACATTTTTCATGAAACGACATTTATTGTACACCCTAATTTTCACCCTTTGTTATTTATACCCAACCCTATCTGAACAAAAAACATTGAATTACAGCATCAAAAAAGTGGTGATTGATGCAGGCCATGGTGGTAAAGATCATGGCTGTTCGGGCAAAAAAAGTAGGGAGAAAAAAATTACCCTTGACATTGCCTTGAAATTAGGACAGCGCATCAAAAAATACACCAAAGGCGTGAAGGTCATCTATACACGTAGCAGGGATGTATTTGTTCCACTACATAAACGTGCCGCCATTGCCAACCGCAATAATGCCGATTTATTTATCTCTATCCACTGTAATGCCTCCCCAACGCATCCACGCGCCTATGGTACGGAAACTTATGTGATGGGGGTAGACAAATCAGCGGAAAATCTGGCAGTAGCAAGACGCGAAAACTCCGTTATTTTGCTAGAAGGCAGCAACTACCAAAAGCATTACGATGGTTATGATGTCAATTCTACAGAAAGTAACATCGTTTTTTCCTTATATCAAAATGCTTATTTGGAGCAGAGTATACAATTGGCAAATCTTATTGAAAAGCAATTTAAGTATAAAAGTAAACGCAAAAGCAGAGGCGTGAAACAAGAAAGCTTTTTGGTACTGTACAAAACGGCGATGCCTAGTGTATTGATAGAAGCAGGTTTTTTGAGCAATAGAAAAGACGAAAAATATTTGCTCTCGGATATGGGACAGCGCATTACGGCTTCTGCTATTTTTCAGGCATTTAGAAAGTATAAGGAAATGCTAGAAGGCCGAGCTTTTTGGATGCCTCAACATTTGGAACAAGAAATGTTTGAAGAGGCAGGCATAGAAACAGCTTGTCATTAGGCTTTTGGATATTTAGACTTTTAGATATTTGGATATTTAGACTTTTGGATATTTGGATATTTGGATATTTAGACTTTTGGAGATCAGAAATAGATAATATCTGGAGTTTGCCATTCAAATACACCACCATTAACCTATTATTTGCGTTGATATATTATTGTATTTGAAAGTACATTTTTTGTGCAAAATATTATGCACCACTAACATTTA
Organism: Bacteroidota bacterium; assembly: GCA_020631155.1. GTDB lineage: Bacteria > Bacteroidota > Bacteroidia > Chitinophagales > UBA2359 > JAHDHV01. The sequence goes on from JAHDHV010000005.1 coordinate 10,769, forward strand.
AACACAGCAAAGGAACAAGTTTATATTGTTCATTGTTTAATCTTTAGACTTGTTCGGTGAGGGCAGGTTGGAAATAAAATGGAGCTATTTTCAACCCCTTGAAGGCTTTTTGAAGGCGCATAGCCTAAGCTACGCAACTGAAAAAAGGCATAAAGGGGGCAGAAAAGAGACCATTTTAGCCCAAGATGATACCCGCCGAACAAGTCTTTCATCCATACACTCCTCTCCCCCAATTATAGAAATTGGTATATAGCTTAATTCATTTAGAGTTTGGACTAAATTGTTTTTTGGCCTTTTAGCTCATTAGCCATCAAAAAAACAATGATTTTTTAAGTTTTGTATATTCTTGGTTACAAAATCATTAAGCATTTTTTTAAAAAAATAACTTTAAAATCTTGTAACTTTATAACTTTCAAAACTTTACAAGCTTCCAACCTCCAAAATTCATTTACTTCTAAAAACAACGACAGTGAAACTATCTAACGAAGCTAAGGTCGGCATTTTGGCAGCATTGGCCATTGCCATACTCATTATAGGATATAATTTTCTGAAAGGGCAAAAGGTATTTGCTACTCAAAATACCTACTATAGTTATTATGATAAAATAGATGGGCTTTTGGAAGCCAATCCTGTGCAGATCAATGGCTTCTCTGTAGGGATTGTAAAAGGCATTGAATTAGAAGATAATTCTGAAAAAATAAAAGTCACGTTCTTGATTGATAAAAACATTAAAATTCCAGAAGGCACTGAAGCCGAAATTGTTAGCGTAGGCTTGTTGGGAGATAAAGCCATCAAATTGCATCGCCCTATTGCTAGTACAGCAACTGAATTGAAACAGGTAAAATATTTGCCGCCTGAAAGTTTTATTAGCGGAAAGTCTGAGGTCAATATGATAGATATGGCAATGTCACAAGTCGGCCCTATCAAGGAGCAGGGAGAGCGTCTGATTGTTTCTTTGGATTCTACGCTAAAAACGCTTCAGGCAATGGTGAAGTCGGGCGAGATGGATGAAATTATAGCCAATGTGGACAAAAGCATGAAAAATATAGAGGGTGTGTTGCGAAATGTGGATAAGGTAACAACTGATTTAAGCCAATTTACAGGTAATAATCTGGACAAAATTAGCAATCAGTTAACTAGTTCTTTCAATAGCGTAGAGGATTTGACCAATGGCGCGAAGGGTGTAATGGGCAATATTAATGGCATTACCCAAAATCTACAAAGTAGCCTCAATAAAGTGGATGGCATCCTTAGTAGTGCCGATCGTGCGGCGGTAGGTGCAGCGCAAGCCGCTACTGGTGTAACAGAGGTTGTGAATAATGTTAAACAGTTATCTAGTGGGCTGAATAAGGATATTTCCAAAATGACCAGCAATTTATCAGACGTAACCAATACGGTAAAGAATGCAACTGCAAAATTGCCTAATATTACAGATAATTTGGCGAAAGTTACCAATCAAGCCTCCAATTTATCCCAAGATTTAGGAAAAGTTACTGGTCAAGCAGCTTTATTTACTAAAGATTTGAGTAAAGTAACGGGTAAAGTCAATACCATTACAGATAACATGAGTAGCATGACGACCAATCTGAATAGCATGACTAAGGGCTTGTCTAAAGACATTACGAAAGCAACCGCAGATATTACCAAAGCTACCTCAAATATTACCCAAACAACTGCCAATGCGGTGAAGATGTCAGAGAAATTTTCTAAGCTAGATATTCAAAAAACACTAGATGCCACCAATAGCACTATTGAGGCGGCTAAAACAAGCATTTCGGGAACGGGACAGCTTATTGCTCAGGCAAATACTATGGTTGGTAAAGCCACCAATATTACGGATAATCTAAGCAAGATGACGGCTAAGATGGATACCATCACTGGCAAAATGAATGGCATTACAAATACTGTTGGCGAAATGACCCAAAATACCAACGATATTATGGCTAAAATCAATAATGGAGAGGGTTCTGCTGGCTTGTTGATTAATGATAAAGCGTTGTACAATAATATTTCAGAAACTACAGGAAAAATCAATACCTTAGTCGGTAATTTACCAGATAACCCTAGAAAACTGCTCCATTTTTCTATTTTTGGCAGAAAAAAGAATAAAAAGAAAAAGAAAAAAGAGGAGGAAGAAAACAAACAAGCTTTAACTACACCTGCGCCAAAATTGAATTAACGATTGGCAAAAAAAATCAACCTATGTTAGCAAATTTAGATAATGAAGTCATCTTTAAAAAGGCATTTACTGATAAAATTGTATTCACTGCCTTTGTTAAAGATATTGTCGGTATTGACATTGAAGTAGACGAAATTCAAACCGAAAAGAAATTTGAACCGAAAGTCGGGCATATTGATTTTTCACTCAATATTTTTGCAGAAAGCAAAGATGAACGAATCATTACTGAAATTCAACTACTAGAATACGATCACTACTTAGACGATTTTTCGCACTACATTTCTAAACAACAACATAGGTCTAGTGTATATTTTAATAAACAAATCTATACCATTGTCATACTCACTGCCCCCTATGAGTTCACAAGTAAATTACGTGAGCCCTTCAAAAATGAAGCCTTTATTTCAAGGCTTGATCCTAGAAGTGTAATGTGCAGTGAAGTGTTGACTTCTAAGCATCGCTTAATTTTTCTAAATCCTTATTATAAAAACAGTTTTAGAGATGCTCAATATAAAGATTGGCTAGATTTGATGTGCAAATCCAATCAAACCCGTAGCAACATCAAAATTAACTACAACAAAGCAACTATAAAGCGAGTGGCAGATTTAATCAACACATACAACCTAACACCAGAAGATCAAGCTGAACGAAAAAAGCGAGAAGCCACTAAAATTACAAGGAAACTCAATAAACACCATGCAAGAGAGGAAGGTATTCAAATAGGGGTTGAGAGAGTGAAAAAGCAAACTATCATCAATGGACATAAAGAGGGCTTACCGCCAGCTTTATTGAGCAAAATCACTGGATTATCTGTTGATATTATACAAAAAATCATTAGTGATTGGCAAAAAGAACAATAGCCTAACAAATCTCAAGTCTTATATCTTACATCTTATGTCTAAATCATAACCAACCATATGCATCTTTTTTTTTTGGAAAAAAATAACAAGCACTATTGGCAGTTACTTTTGTGTATTGCTTGGCTTTTGCTAATGCCCTTACAATGCTTATATGCACAAGATGGAGATGAAAATGATAAGGTCATTGAAATCAAACAGGCTGATTTATTTGAATTTTCTAAAAAAAAGAATAAAGAAATTCGCAAACTCATTGGTGATGTTATCTTGCAGCAGGAAAATGTGGTCATGCAATGTGATAGTGCCTATTTTTTCTTTGAGGAAAATAATGTGGAAGCCTACCAAAACATTCACATCAAACAAGATTCTGTAGACATTTTCGCTGATTATCTTTTTTACAAAGGCAATACCAAAAAAGCTTACCTCTACAAAAATGTCAGCCTTAGCGATGGACAGTCCGACATCAAAGCGGACTCCCTTGTTTATGACATGAATCTCAAAAAAGCGGATTTAAATGGAAATGTTTATTTAACCGACAAAAAAACAGACGTTTATGCCGATAAATTAATTTATTTTGTCAATACCAAACAAGCCAAACTGTCCAGCAATGTGCAGTTAGTCGATAAAAAAGTGGAGGTAACCTCCGATTTTTTAGACTATTCTGTACTAAGCAAAGATGCTTTGCTGAAAGGCAATGTAAAAATGGATGATGGCAAAATTAAGGCAACTTCCGACTCCCTTGCCTATTCTGTTTTAACCCAAAAAGCAGAATTATTTGGTAATATCAATATGCAAGATGGCGAAACGAATGTCACTGCTGATCGGGTGAAATACAACCCCAATTCGCAAAAGGCACGCATGTACGGGAATGTGAATATTGCGGATGGACAAACAAAGGCCAGTTCCGATTCTTTGATTTATTCTTCTCGAAAAAAAGAAGCTCGTTTGTATGGAAATGTGAAAATGAATGAGCAAGAAACCAATGCTACTGCCGATTCCCTTGTCTACTCCACCGCTACCAAAAGCACCGAATTATTTGGTCAGGTAAACATGCAGGAAGGCACAACCAATGCCACCGCCGACCGCCTACAATACGATTCAGCGACTAAAACTACCCAACTGATCGGCAATGTAAATATGAAAGACGGTAATACAACCGCCACTGCCGACCGCCTCGACTATGACCCCGCCACGAAAAACGCCATTCTAAAGGGCAATGTCCGTATGAAAGATGGCAATACAACTGCTACCGCCAACCGCCTCGACTACGATTCGGCGACTAAAAATGCGGTGCTGAAAGGTAATGTCAAAATGGATGATGGGACGACCAAAGCATCTGCTGATGAACTGGACTATGACTCGGCAACGAAAAATGCGGTACTGAAAGGTAATGTCAAAATGAATGATGGGACAACCAAAGCTTCCGCCAACCAACTTGATTATGATTCGGCGACTAAAAATGCGGTGCTGAAAGGCAATGTCAAAATGGATGATGGAACGACTAAAGCATCCGCTGATGAGCTAGACTACGATTCTGCCACAAAAAATGCGGTGCTGAAAGGTAATGTCAAAATGGACGATGGAAAAACGAAGGCTTCGGCTGATTTTTTAGACTATGATTCAGCGACTAAAAATGCAGTACTGAAAGGCAATGTCAAAATGGATGACGGCACGACCAAAGCCTCTGCCGATGAGCTAGATTATGATTCTAGCACAAAAAATGCGGTGCTGAAAGGCAATGTAAAAATGGATGATGGAAAAACAAAGGCTTCATCCGACTATTTAGATTATGATTCGGCGACTAAAAATGCGCGCTTGTATGGAAATGTACAAATGCAGGAAGATAAAACGACTGCTACTGCTGATACTTTGCTTTATTTTTCCCAAACAAAAGATGCTCATCTATTTGGCAATGTAAAAATGGTGCAGGATAGCACAACCGCCACCGCCGATAAATTGATTTATTATTCTGCCACCAAAGAAGCGCGCTTATTTGGTGATGTGGAAATGCAAGACGGTGATACCAAAGCTACTGCCGATACTTTGATGTATATGCCTGAAAATAAAAAGGCGTATTTGTATGGCAATGTAAATATGCAGGATAAACAAACCAATGCCAATTCGGATATGCTGGTTTACCATACAGAAACAAAGGCTGCGCGCATGTATGGGGATGTGAATATGAAAGCAGACAGCACCAATGCGCGCGCTGATTCGCTGATTTATTCTCCCGAAACAAAAAACGCTTATTTATACGGCAATGTCGTTTTACAAGACAGCAGCACCAATGCTACCGCCGACTCGTTGCATTATTTTACCGAAACAAAAAACGCCCATCTCTACGGCAAGGTGCATATGAAAGATGACAAAGCCGATGTCCGTTCTGATTCGCTCATTTACGATTCTCAAACAAAAGCTGCCCGTTTGTATGGAAATGTGCAAATGGATGATGGCAAAACCAAAGCTCTGTCCGATTCGCTCATTTATTCGCCCGAAAATAAAACGGCGCGTTTGTATGGCAATGTGCAAATGAATGATCAGGATACGAAAGCAACTGCCGACTCCCTCCTCTACTCTACCGAATCCCAAGAAGCACAATTATTTGGCAAGGTCAATTTAAAGGATAAAAATGTGGATGCTACCGCCGATTCGGTGATTTACGACCCACAGACCAAAAATTTACAACTCTACAAAAATGTAGTGCTCAAAGATAGTACAACTACTGCCACCTCTGATTCGCTCATTTATTCTGCCGATCAAGAAAAAGCATGGCTCTATGGCAATGTTCATATGAAAGATGATAAAGTCACTGCCACCGCCGATTCCGTTATTTATCACAGCCCAACAAAAGACGCTACTTTTTATGGAAATGTGGAATTGACGGATGGAAAAACCAATGCAACGGCCACCGATTCCTTGATTTACTCCTCTGAAACCCGAAAGGCGCGAATGTATGGAAATGCTCATATCGTAGACGAAAAAGCGGATGCTACCGCCGATTCGGTGCGCTACGATATGGAAACAAAGGATGCGGTATTGTTTGGAAATGTGGAATTAACCGATGGAAAAACACTCGCTACCTCCGATTCACTGATTTATGCTTCTGAATCGGAAAAAGCGCGAATGTACGGCAATGCCAAACTCAAAGATGAACAAGTAGATGCGACTGCTGATTCGGTGATGTATGATATGGCAACTAAAAGTGCGATTTTGTACCAAAATGTGGAATTGAAAGATAGCACGACTACCGCAAATGCCGACTCGCTCATTTACTCACCTGATACGGAGCAGGCACGCATGTTTGGAAATATTCAAATTAGCGATGAAAAGGTGAAGGCTACCGCCGATTCGTTGACTTATTTAATGAAAACAAAAGATGCCAAGCTCTACAGCAATGTGCATGTGTATGATGAAAAAACAAATGCCTATGCCGACTCTTTGATCTACGCTGCTGAAGGTGAGGTGTTACGCATGTTTGGCAATGTTAAAATAGCTGATGACAAAATAAATGCTGCCGCCGATTCTGCGCGTTATAACCGAGCGAGTAATGACATTGCTTTGTACAATAATGTCAAATTGATTGATGGCGATAAAACTCTGGAAACCAACAAATTAGACTATAATACAGAAACCGAAAAGGGAGTTTACACCAATGGCGGTACGCTTACGGATAAGGACACTAAATTGCGAAGTAAGAAAGGATATTTGGATAGAAAAGCGGATAAGGTATTGTTTGAAGACAGCGTTTATTTAAAATCGCCAGAATACGAATTGCTCACCGAAAAACTCGACTATGACCTAAAAACCGAAAAAGCGGACTTTAAAGGAAAAACCACGATTAAAAATAAAGACGGTTATAGTATTATTGGAGAAGAAGGTACTTATGAACCTGATAAAGAGGATATTGTGCTCACCAAACGCGCAACCCTCGCCCGTCCTCCGCAAATGTTAACGGCGGATAAATTCCACTATGATAAACTGCTTGGCTTTGGCACAGCAGAAGGGGATGTGGAATGGATAGATACGGCACAACATTTGATAATCAATAGTCAACAATTGCATTTTTATGACAAAAACGACCGAGTAGATGCTTTTGAGGAGGTATTGTTGCGAAATATTATAGACAAAGACACCCTTTTTCTAACAGCTGATACCCTTAAAACATTTACTGATACGACTAGCATTGTTCAAACTAACAAGGAAGATACAACAGCGATGGCATCTACAAAAAAAGATACTTTGAAAACCTTTTATGCCTATCGAAATGTTAAGATATTAAAGCGTGATATTCAAGGCGTTTGCGATTCTTTGGTTTATTCTTTCACCGATTCCATGTTTCGTATGTATGTGCAGCCTGTTTTGTGGAGTAAAGACTACCAATTATATGCAGATACTATTTTTTTACAGACCCAAAATAATCAACCTTATAAGATAGATTTGTTAAAATCTGCATTTATTGGCAACAAATTACAAGAAAATGTGTATAATCAGGTAACAGGTAAAGACATCACTGCTTATTTTTTGACCAATTCTTTAGATAGAATTTTGGTGGAAGGCAATGCGGAAAGTATTTTTTATGGTCAAAATGAAAAAGAAGAATACTTAGGCGTGAATCGCTCTATTTGTAGTCGTATGTGGGTTCATTTTGCCAAAAGGAAAGTAGATAAAATTCGCTTTTTAGAAAAACCAGATGCTACTTTTCACCCCATTCAACAAGTTAAACCCAAGCAATTTATACTGAAAGGTTTTGATTGGAAAGAGCAACGCCGCCCAAAATCATTGAAAGATTTGCTAGGTAAAGATTTGGCGAGGAATTAAGTAATTGTGAGTTTCTAGTTTGGAGTTTTTAGTAACAAGAGCTCCTCAATAACTTAAAGTCTAAAAATCCAAAAGTCTAAAAATCCAAAAGTCTAATATCTAATCACTAATTTCTAACATCAACCCATTACCACCTACTGCTATTATTGTTTTTTGATAATAAAGAAGAATTTGAACCCGAAATATGTGTCCTATGAGTCAATTATCAACCAATAATGGTGGTTTTTTAGCCCATACATTCGTTTTTTTTATTCGTATAGCAGTGCTATTAAGCATTGTCATTAGTTTCCTATGCCTATTTTTATCCCCTCCCCTAACTTGGTATCTATTATCATTAGTCATTCTTGTTAACCTCTCATTAGTAGGCATCTATCTATTAAAACACCGTACACCAAGTAGTTTATTACCAACGATGAGTGCTCCCGATATAAGCTTAGAATACCTATTAGAGCCTACTTGTATTTATAATATAGAAAAAGAACAAATTGTAGCTAATAATACTGCAATCAACACTTTATTTGAATTAGACTCAAATGGCATAGATAGTGCAACTTTAAATAATTATTTAAAAGAAATATGGGAACGTTCTGAGTATGCATTATCCAATAACCAATTTCAACAAATTACCGCACATACTTTAACCTTAACAACTCTACAAGGATTAGAAAAGAATTTACAAGTATCCATCAAAAATATTTCTACTAAAAGCAATCAATATTTAATTCAACTGAGGGATATTACTGCACAAAGAAAAAGGCTTAAAGCGCAGGAAAAAAGTACGGAGTACATTAAATTTATTGTCAATAGTTTGCCTGTAACTATCTTTACCTTAAATTTGAAGGGTAAATTTGTATTGGCACAAGGCGAGGGAATAGAGCCATGGCAATTGAATGGTCAACCGTTACAGGGTCAATCTTTTTTTCGGCTTTATAGAGATAATGCAGATGCGGTACAAACATTAGAAAAAGCCTTGACAGGAGAACAGTTTGAAACAGACCTAGCTATTGGTAAAGCTATTTTTAATGTACGATTTTCTCCGCTACACAGCATTAATAAAACACGAATAGGCGTGATTGTAGTGGCAATAGATGTGACTAAAGCCAAACAAGCAGCTCAACAACTAAAGCAGTATAATTTTCAATTAGAACAAAGAAATAAAGAATTACAAACGTTCACAAAAATTGCTGCCCATGATTTGAAAGAACCTTTAAGACTGGTTTCCAACTATTTACAGTTATTAGAAATGCGCTATAAGCATCTTTTAGATGAAAACGGCATTGAATACATTGATTTTGCAGTGGGTGGTGCCAAACGTTTACACGCACTTATCACCGACTTGATGTTGTACAATAGTTTGGAGTTAAATAAAAAGTTATTTAAAGAAGTAGACTGTGCTAAAATTATTGCTTTTGTTAAACACAACCTAAAAATACCTTTACAAGAAAATAATGCACAAATAGCAACCAACAATCTATCCACTGTTTTTGGTAATGAAAATCACCTTTTACAACTTTTTCAAAACTTGATAAGCAATGCCTTGAAATATCGTTCTGAGGCATCTCCCATCATAAACATCAATGTGATAGAAAAAAATAATCACTATTTGTTTGAGGTTGCAGATAATGGCATTGGTATTGATAAAGAATACAAGGAGCGAATATTTGATATTTTTCAGCGTTTGGAAAACATTAATGTCAAAGCGCAAAATGGAACAGGTATTGGCTTGTCCATTTGCAAAAAAATTGTGCAACTACACGATGGAAAAATCTGGGTAGAATCGGAAGGAAGTGGTAAAGGCAGTCGTTTTTATTTCACCATTGCCAAAAGGCAACACTAAAGTTTTAAACTTTTTTAAGTGGTAAGCACTAATCAATTGTGCAAAAAATCATTCTAAAACATTTATTTCCAATGATTTAATCAAACAAATTGTACTGTTTAATTATTGTATAGTACTTAATAATATCCCAAAAGCCAAAAGTCCAAATAGCACACTGCAAAACATTAGCTTATTTATTTTTAATACTGAATATGTATATAAATTTTTCAAAAAATAAAAGCAATTATATATCAAGATTGAGTGAAGCAGAAATTAATACACTTAGAACTGTTGCCTTTCTAGTACCTATAACTTTGTTGTCCTACAGTTATTTTAATCAAGGCAATACCACCTTAATTGCCGAGACGTGGACTGCTCGTATAGGAATAGCCTTCCTCTACATAGTAGGTTTAATAGCAACTTTTTTTTCCAATCATATTAAATATAATTTTCCAACAGTTTTACTATTACTAGGATTTCCACTATTTATTTCCTTAAATACTTTTGTTTCTTGGACTAATTTTGAAGTAACCAAAGCCTTTGGAGTCACTGTGGTCTGCGTTGCTTATGCAGCCGTATTTAATAGGCGGCTTCACTTAACCTTACATATATTCACACATTTGCTATTTTCCCTATTTTTACTCTATCAAAATACACATGCCACTATAGACCGAGCAGCATACACATTCATAAACATATTCATATACATATTTTTTTATATTATTTTTTATGGAAAAATACATCTAGTCAATGAATTAAAAACCAAAAAAGCATTGATGAGCAAGGTATTTGAAGATGCTACAGATGCCTTACTTCTATTTGACACAGATCGCCAAAGCTTTACAGGTTGTAATACACAGGTTTTACGATTATTTGGCAAAAGAAAAAAAGAAGCCTTTTTGAATGAAAAATGGGAATTGCTCAGTTTTTTTCAACAGCAAAGTTCGGCCATTAAAAGCAATTTAGCCATCACCCCCACTTGGCGAAAAGAAAGATTAATTGAAGAACCTAAGCCGATCTGGATAGAACTCACTGTGAGCAAAATAAGTGAAATAGATAACTTATTATTAGTCAGAATAACAGACATTACAGAACGTAGAGCGACAAAATACGCTTGGGAAATGACCCAATTTACAATGGATCAAATATCTGACATTTTATTTTGGACAACCAAGGAAGGTCTTATTTTGTATGCAAATGAAGCTGCAAGTAAAACTTTAGGCTATTCTAAGGAAGAGCTAAAGCACATATCCATTCACCAAATACAAATACCCAAAACCAAATATCCCAAAAAAGAAATTAGCGCATTCTGGGAACATTTAAAGGCAGAAAAAGAACTCAACACTAAAGCACGATATAAAATAAAATCTGGCAATATTATACCTGTAGAAATTACCGCTAACTACCTCAACTTTCGCGGAAATGAGTACATTTGCACCTTTGTAAGAAATATGTCTGCAACTACTTCCATGCTTACTAGAATTAAAGCGAGTGAAGAGCGATTTAGAAGCTTATTTGAAGAAGGCCCCTTGGGTATGGTATTATTAGATATGAACCATAAAATAACCAATGTTAATGATACTTTTTGCCAAATGTTTGGCTATCAAAGAGAGGATGTTATTGACAAACCGCTAAATGATATTACTCATACAGATGACCAAGTTCCTGTAGAAACAACCCTAGATTATTATCAACAAAAAGAAACAAAACGGGGAAAGAGAACTAAAGTGGAAAAAAGGTACATCAAAAAAGATGGCACAACCTTATGGGTCATGCTTACCTCTACGATTATCAAAGGCTCTTATATTTTAGCTATGTTAGAGGATATTAACAGCCGCAAAAAAGCCCAAGAAGCATTAAATATATATGCCAATAAACTAGAAAGCAGCAATAAGGAGCTTGAACAATTTGCCTATGTAGTCTCCCATGATTTACAAGAACCCCTCCGCATGGTATCTAGCTATTTACAACTCTTAGAAAGACGTTATAAAGACAAACTTGATAACTCAGGTCTTGACTTTATCAACTATGCAGTAGACGGCGCGCAGCGAATGAGTGGTTTAATTCAAGATTTATTGCAATACTCCAGAGTAAACACCAGAGGTAAAGCCTTTGAACCCAGTAATTGCAATGAAATTATGATAGAAGTTTTAACCAACTTACAAACAACCATTACAGAAAGCGGTGCAAAAATTCTTTATGATCCGCAGTCTATGCCTACCATCAAGGTAGACCGTTCACAATTGTCTCAACTACTGCAAAACTTGATTGGCAATGCTATTAAATACCGCTCTGATGCTGGCCCTATCATTCGCATCGAAGTTAAGGAACAGGAATACACTTGGCTTTTTTCTATACAAGATAATGGCATTGGTATTGAAAACGACTACCTAAAACAAATTTTTGGTGTATTTCAACGTCTACACACTCGTAATGAATACGAAGGCTCAGGCATCGGTTTGGCCATCTGTCAACGAATTGTACACCGTCATAATGGCGAAATATGGGCAGAATCAGAAGTTGGCAAAGGCTCTACTTTTTACTTTACCATCCCTAAGTAGTCAGTCAAGATAAAATTGACGATTGCTTTTGGCGTTTTTTGCTCCCTAGCTGTGTTACAAAGCCTCGCCGTAGCTTTGGCTATGCCTACGTTTTGCGCCTTGCTAGGGAACAAAAATCACTCAACAGCAACCCGTCATTTTAACGTTGACTAACTACTAAGTAAAATTACGAACATATTTAATTACGAATTGTTTTTTTGTGACTGGTGAATTATTGAAGGTATGTTACAAATTCACGAATCACGAATCCACGAATCACAAATCTACTAATCACTAATCCACAAACATGCAATTACTAGACGGAAAAGCACTCTCTAAAACCATACAAAAAGAAATCAAAACAGCAGTTGAAAAACGACTTGAAGAAGGAAAAAAACGTCCACATTTAGCTGCTATCCTCGTTGGTACAGACGGTGCCAGCCAGACCTATGTAGGCCATAAAGTGAAGATGTGTAAAGCGGTTGGTTTTCAATCCACTTTAATACAATTAGCAAATAATACTTCTCAGACAGAACTATTGGAACACATCCAAAAACTGAATGAGAATACCGATATTGACGGTTTTATTGTTCAGCTCCCCCTGCCCAAACACATTGATGTGCCGACCATTACTGAAGCCATTGATTATCAAAAAGATGTAGACGGTTTTCATCCGCAAAATATAGGGCGAATGGCACAGAACTTGCCCTGTTTTTTACCCGCAACACCAGCAGGTATTTTAGAATTACTAGCACGCCATCAAGTACCTACAAGTGGAAAAGAATGTGTCGTTATTGGGCGTAGCAATATTGTAGGCCGCCCAATGAGCATCCTACTTTCACGCAATGCTTCCCCCGGCAACTGTACCGTTACCCTTTGCCATAGCCGTACCCAAAACCTCGCCGATTATACTCGACGTGCCGATATTTTAGTGGTTGCACTTGGCAAAGCCGAATTCATTACCGCCGATATGGTAAAGGAAGGAGCAGTTGTGGTGGATGTTGGCATTACGCGCGTTCCTGATGCTAGTCGAAAGCGAGGTTACCGTTTAGCAGGGGATGTTAAATTTGATGAAGTAGCTCCAAAATGTAGTTTTATAACTCCTGTTCCGGGGGGGGTAGGTCCTATGACAGTTACCTCCTTACTGCTTAATACACTTAGGGCAGCAGAAAACAGAACTCAAAAATAATATATCATTATCTTATGCGTGTACAGCAGCTACGGCAGCTTCTACATCATCTTTTATCACAAAAATAGAATTTAATTTTGTAATAATTAATAAATTGTTTAGTTGTCGAGAAATATTGGCGAGAACCACATCGCCGCCTGCGTTGCGCGATTTTGTGAGTATGGTTAACAGTACCGTTAAGCCTGTGCTATTGATGGAGGTCAATTCGGATAATTCAACTACAAAATGCGTTTTCCCTGCTTCAATATAATTTTCCAATGGGTCTATAATTTTAGGTAATTGATACCCACCTACCAAAGCACCTTTGATTTTTAACAAAACCGTTTCTTCTTTTTCTTCAAAATAAAATTCCATAATAATGATCTATTGAGTAGTTGTTTATGCAATAATAGAAGCGTAAAAAGCACCTCCATTTTATTTTTCATAATCCAAGATAAGCAATTTTAAAGAGTTTCTTGTCAAAGAAAGGAAAAAATACCCTTTTTATCGTGAATTAATGTATTCAAATCGCATAGATCGCCGAACATTTGTTATTTTTGCTCGGTTTTACTTGTAAGTAGCAAATAAAAAAAAATTTCCAAAGCGTATTCTAGCTGTTTTTTTAAAAAAAATATGGAAATAATTTCATTTGTTCAACAACTAATTTGGCAAGTTTCAAAAGGAAGTTTATTTATTTCAAAATCAACTATTTAAGTCTAACAGCTAAAAAGCTAAAAAGCTAAAAAGCCAAATATCTAATTTCAACTTTATCAATAACAATACAATTATATGGAAGCAGTTGTAGATACCCAAGGAATCAGTTTTAGTGCGACCGAACAGCAAAACATGATTGCAGATATGGTGCGCGATTTTGCCGAAAAAAACATCCGTCCGAATGTGATGAAGTGGGACGAAAGCCAAGAATTTCCGATTGAATTATTTCGGGAAATGGGTAAGCTCGGATTACTCGGCGTATTGGTACCAGAAGAATACAGTGGGGCAGGTTTAGGGTATTTTGAATATGTAACGGTAATCTCTGAGATCGCTAGAGTCTGTGGTTCCATTGGCTTATCGGTGGCAGCCCATAACTCCCTTTGCACAGGCCATATCCTGCAATTTGGCAATGAGGAACAAAAGCAAAAATGGCTGCCTAAGCTGGCTACAGGCGAATGGATTGGCGCATGGGGATTGACAGAACCCAACACTGGCTCGGATGCTGGCAATATGAAAACCGTAGCTGTTCAGGATGGCGACTACTGGGTAATTAATGGTACTAAGTGCTGGATTACACATGGAAAATCTTCTGATATTATAGTGGTAATTGTACGAACAGGCGAGCCGCGCGACAGTCATGGAATGACGGCCTTTGCTATTGAAAAAAGCACACCGGGCGTAAGTGCAGGAAAAAAAGAAAACAAATTGGGGATGCGTGCTTCCGAAACAACTGAAGTGATTTTCGACAATTGCCGAGTTCATAAAAGTTGTATGTTGGGCAAAGAAGGCGAAGGTTTTATACAAGCCATGAAGGTATTAGATGGTGGGCGAATTTCTATTGCTGCGCTTGCATTAGGCATTGCTAAAGGTGCTTATGATGCTTCCGTACAATATGCTAAGGAGCGCGAGCAGTTCGGAAAACCAATTGCGAAATTCCAAGCGATTTCCTTTAAATTGGCGGATATGGCCACCAAAATTGAGGCAGCAGAATTACTCACAATGCAGGCAGCCGATATGAAAAACAAAGGTCAAAAGGTAACCAAAGAATCGGCGATGGCAAAATATTATGCTTCGGAAATTTGCGTAGAAAACTCAACAGATGCAGTGCAAATTTTTGGCGGTTATGGCTATACCAAAGATTTTCCCGTTGAAAAATTCTATCGAGATTCTAAATTATGTACCATCGGCGAAGGAACTTCTGAAATTCAAAAACTGGTAATTTCTAGGGAAATTTTGAAATAGCTATATATTTTCAGTTTATAAAATACACTTTAACACAAATAAATATAAACAAAATTTATACGCAGTAAAAAAAACAGCTATGTTTCAAATACAGTGTTTTTCTACCTAACAGTTTGTAGCTACTTTGACAGTTCGTAGATTCGTTTTTTGGCTTTTTAGTTTCTTTTTGAATGAGTTCTGTAACGACGGCTTTAGTCATTAAAGCTCTTATATATAATTAACAATCAAAAATTAATAGCTACAAGAAGGTTCAAAAAATAATTTCTAATAGCTAATCGCTAATTTCTAACTGCTAAAAATCCAAAAGTCTAAATAGCTAAATATCAATTTTAGAGGCAAAGTATTAGGATGATAATGAAACATACCAAAAACACAAATACCTATGTTATTGACAAAAAGTATTTGCCAATAACATAGGTATTTATTTCTGTAGCATAAACAAAAACACCTATTATTTATAATTCTCTATAAAATCCCCTTTTGAACATTATCATACAGAAATAGACAACAAATCAACCTCCACAATCTCCCCAACATTGCCCACAAACACCACCACATAAGCCTTTAAATCGCCGCCTTTGACGAGCTCTTGCAAATAAGCATCATTTTCAAGATAAGCTTGGAGTTGTTCAATAGCTCCTGCTTTGACGGCAGTAGTCCTTGCAGTATCCGACTTTTTGACATATTTAAATTCTATAACAAATTGATAAGTCGGTTTGTAAGGCGGTCGCCGAATGAGGAGAATGTCTACATAACCTTTTTCTGTCGCTGATTTTTTTACTTCCTTTTCGTTGTGAATGGTGTAAATGCCTGAGGTATAAAAAGCAGAGGTAAATATTACTTTCACATATTTTTCATCAAAGCGCATTTTGTCGCGGTTGGAGAGTTCCGTTAAAATCGCTTCGGTATAGGCAACCAAAGGGCGGATGTCATTTTGCTGGGCAAGGGTTTTTATTTTCTGTTGAACATCAATTTCGCTGCCTGACAGTTCGCTTTGTTCTAAAATAATTTGGTGAAAATATTGATAATACAGTTGCTCAATGACGTAGTTCGGCATCCGAAAGATTAAGTCCTCTAAATCTTCCTTTACAATGGTCAAAATACCCATATAGTACAAGAGACTGACAAAATCATGGCTGCCAAAACGCCGCTCTAAATCAAATTGACGGATTAATTTGGCAGTGAGTGTCCCTGTTTCAAGGAGTTTGTTTAAATGTGCTAAATGTGCTTTTTCCTTGCCCTTGATTTTAAATAAACGGCGGATTTTTGTAAAGTCACTTGCTATATTGGGGTCTAATAATTCTTCTGGTGGATATCTATCATCATTGTAATAGGAAGTAAAATACAATACCATATCAGAATTATAAATGCGCTCTGTCATTTTTGTATTAAATACATAGCCATCATACCATGCTTTTAAATCTTTTTTCACCTTTACTAACTCATTATCAGGTATTTTTATAATGTCCAATATTTTATTAACTTCCGCTTCTGTAAAACCCATCATAGCGTTAAATCGCTCATACAAACTAATATTGGTTGAAATATTAAAGCCACTTGTAAGGCTGTCTAGTGTAATGGGGGAAACTCCTGTTACAAATATTCTATCCACAACTCCATTTCGAGTAGCGGTTTTGATGGCTTCAAAAAATTTGCGAACAAAGCCATTTTGCCCAACCATTCGATTAAAATCATTAAAGTGAAAGGCTAATATTTCATTGGCAAAATGATCGTATTCGTCTATCAATAAATAGATTTTTTGACTACGGGCTTTCGCTTCAACCTTACGGAATAAATATTGAATAACTTTAGCAGGATAATCATATTTTTCTATACCATTTATATCTTCCTGATTAAAAATATCATTGTATTTTGTAAAAAATCGTTCAACACCATCTTTTACATTTTCTAAAAAAGCATCAAAAGTATTTTCAAAAGAAGAGGTATCCATTTGCGAGAAATCGAATACCAATGTCAAATAGGAATTGGCTAGGCGTGTTGGATGTTGACCAATGTAATAGTTGCCAAATAAAGTTTGAAAATTAGCTTTATGTTCGATACCATAATAATGTTCTAATAAAGAAATAAACAGACTTTTCCCAAAGCGACGAGGGCGTAAAAAAAATAAATATCGCTGGCTCATTTCTTCTAATTGCTGCACATAAGCAGTTTTATCTATATATAAATAGCCATCTGTAATTAAAGTTCCAAAATGGCTAATGCCGTAGGGTATTTTTGTCATATTTCTCCTTGAAATTATTAATCTATAATTAATGAAAATTAAATTTTACAAAAAGCCTTATCTATCTTTAATAATAACATTTTTTTCTCAAAAACGCTAAAAAACATTCATTTTTCTAAAAAATAGAAATAATCAAACTGTAAAGTCTACACCCCTAGTAATTGTGCCATTTCCTGTTGAGCAGTTTTAAATTCTGTAATAATTTCTTGAACAATTTCTGCGGCAGGCTTAATTTGCCGAATTAGGGCTGCAATTTGACCAAGTTCTAGTTCTCCTTCTTCCAAATCCCCTTCAAACATGCCTTTTTTGGCACGCCCTCGCCCTAGTAAATTAGCGAGTTCTCCAGCATCTGCGCCTCTCTGCTCGGCTTCGGCAACTTGTTGGTAAAATGGATTTTTAACCAAACGAACCGCTACCAGTTTTTTTAGCGAAAGCATGGTATCCCCTTCATTAAGGGTCAAAAGTTTTTGTTTAAAATCCTCATGTGCGGAAGACTCCAAACTGGCAACAAAGCGCGTACCTATTTGCACGCCTTCTGCCCCTAATACCATTGTTGCTAACATTGCGTGACCTGTAGCAATGCCTCCTGCCGCAATAATTGGAATGTCAACCGCTTGTTTTACTAAAGGAATCAAACATAATGTAGTTGTTTCCTCCCGTCCATTGTGGCCGCCTGCTTCAAAACCCTCCGCCACTATCGCATCAACGCCTGCTGTCTCCGCTTTTTTGGCAAATTTCGCACTTGATACCACATGTACGACCTTAATCCCTGCCGATTTAAGGTGGGCTGTCCATTTTTTGGGGTTACCTGCCGAAGTAAAAACAATGGGAACTTTATATTTTAAAATCAGTTCAATGTGTTGATCAATGTCGGGATAGAGCAAAGGCAGATTGACCGCAAAAGGATGTTGGGTTGCTTGTTGACATTTTTGTAGATGTTCCTCCAAAATATGAGGATACATAGAGCCTGCCCCAATAATACCCAAACCGCCCGCATTGCTAACGGCAGCAGCCAGTCGCCATCCCGAACACCAAACCATACCTGCCTGTATAATCGGGTACTTGATTTGGAATAATTCTGTGATTCTATTTTTTTGCATACTGGTTTTTTTTGTTTAAAATGACAAATTGTATCGTAAAATATTAGCAAATAGGTAAATTTTATTTTATATTTGTTATAAGTAACAAATAGACTAAGTGCAGATTTTTCAACTGTTAAAAAAAGCAATTTACAATAGTACCTAACCTTAGAGGCTGTTTTGATTTTATCCTTTGACTTAAAAAATGTGTCTTTTGCCTCCAAATTTCGCCTTTTTATCAACACATAGCACCACTATGTGCCTCAAAAAACGCTACATTTGGTCACAAAATCCATTATTTTCAGCTTCAAAAACAAAATCAAGACAACCTCTCACAATATCAGCATATGACAAACTATTCTATTCAAGAGCCAAAGACTGTTATTTTTGTGGTGGATGATGATCCGATGTTTTTAATGATGCTGCGTGAACATTTGAGGGAGCAAAATACGGATTTTGATGTTCATGCCTTTGATTCGGGTGAAAAATGTTTGGAGAAATTGGATTTAGACCCACAGGTAATTGTGTTGGACTATTTGCTGGATGCGACCAATCAAGGGGCAGCCAATGGATTGGAAATTTTACAAGAAATCAAAGCGAAAGATGAGGACATTCAGGTAATTATTTTATCTGGTCAGGGGCGTTTTGGCTTGGCTGCTCAAACCTTAATGAAAGGGGCATATGATTATGTGATTAAAGATCAGGATGCTTTTGAAAAAATTAATCAAATGATTCAACATATTTTGGAAAATGAATGATCAGTAGTGAGATAGAAAGTTTAAGGTAATTTAGTCTAATTCCTTATTTGATGTGCAAAAAAAATGGACTGTTTTTAGAATGGATTCATCATTTGCTCTCGCTCTCTTGAAATGTTTATCAAAAAAGCAATAGCGTCATCTATTTCATCTATATAGTCCACTTTTTCGATAGTAAAGCCTAGTGCCTGACTATAAGGTTGTAATAATTCTTCTGAAAAATCATCTGAAACCTGAATGTTATTAGGTGTAAAGCCTATTTGTTCAAAAACGCTAAACAACTGCTCTTCAAATTCAGGATATAAATTATCTCCATCATTCTGATATATATTCATAGCAATAATAAAACCACTTTTAGGCTTGGCAAACAAAGAAATATACGGATAGATAGGTCGTTTATCTGGTGAGTCGCTAATCCCCATAGGAATGCGGCAGATTCTAAAAAGTAATGTATTAGGTTGTAAGGGCGCATTTTGCTTGGCTCTATCAATTTTTTTGGCAGAAATCATTCTCCGAACATTTGTTTTTTGGGAAACAGGCTGTTCTTTAAAATATTCTTCCAGATTGATAAATTTTGTTGTCCATTCAAGTATATTATCCTCCTTCTTTTCAGCAATACGCAAAAGGTAATCAAAAGCATCACCATCAGGGGGAAAAATAAAAGGATTTTTTTGAAACTGTTTGGCAACAATAACTGCTTGTTGAAAAGCATGAGTTAATGTAACAACTTTTTCCTCATTTAAAAACCAAGGAGCAAAACCGGGCGTAAAATCCCTAAAATATATCCACTGATTTTTCCCTTTATAACGCAAGCCTAATGCTTTGATTTGCTTTAAATCTTGCTCCTCTAATTCCTGACGATTCCCAAAATAAGTAATCAAACATTTCTGGCTTAATACAGCATGTCGGCTTCGTGTTTGTTCACTGAACATATCTTCTTTTGCCTCCTTTAAAAGTTGCTGATAACTCTCAATGCCTTCTTTGCCCATATAAAGTGCGAAGCCCTCCATAAATCCGCCATTGCCCATAATACAGGCAAAGCCGATTTCATCTGTACTTGGGGCTTTAATGGCAAACAAATCGGCATCTGTCATCCACTGCCAAGGCTTTAAATCCCTAAATTCCATAGCTGCTTGATGCAAAGCCAGCCAAATTGCTCTATTTTCATTTGTAATTTTCATAGGTGAGCAAGATACTGTTTTACTAGAAAATATAAGAGGGAAAAGTGAGTTTTTTTTAAGGGAAATAAAAAAGCAACACCTCTCTTAAAAGAAAAGCGTTGCTTTGACTAGGTAATTTATAGGAATGAACTTTTTTAAGAAAAAAGCTTTTTCATTTTTTCAAAAATAAAAAATTTATAATTTCAAAAACTTAAAGCTTTTTTTAGTATTACCTTTTATTATTTGTAAAAAGTAATAGCCTTCTGGAAGGTCTTTAACAAATAGTTTTTGAGTATGAGCTCCAGCCAATTTTGTTAAATTATTAGTCCCCCACTGTTTGCCTGTTTGATCATAAATATTCATTTGTACTGTTTCTGCTGTAGATAACAAATATTGAATATCAAGAAACTCTGTGGTAATGGTAGGGGAAATAGTAACTTTAAAATTGCTGGAATTTGCTGAATTATTTATACTAGTAACTCCTGAAAAATCATCTAATACTCCAAATGTGCCATTTTCATGTTGCTGGCCAGCGTTTTCGTAAGTATTGAAGGCAGTATATTTGCTATTGAAACTGAGTTGTGGGCTTTCATTTTGTTCTACAATCTTAAATTGCAGTTGAAAAACATCTACCCAATCTGTGGTTACGTTTGGACAAGCCTTGTAAGCTTCTTTAAGTAAAATGGCGTAGTTTCCCTCTCCTTTATTATGCTCTAGTGTAGTAAAACTATGGTCATAGCGGTCTTC
Organism: Bacteroidota bacterium; assembly: GCA_020631155.1. Classification (GTDB taxonomy): domain Bacteria; phylum Bacteroidota; class Bacteroidia; order Chitinophagales; family UBA2359; genus JAHDHV01. Next base: position 32,086 of record JAHDHV010000005.1, read on the forward strand.
GCCTGAAATTGGACAAGGAGTACTCGTACCAAATTGTAAGGCTTTAACTGTTGGCTGCTGAATTGCCATTGTATTATATTCAAAAAAAATGGTGGCATTGCCCAACTTAAAATCAACATCTTGACTTTTCATTTGAACAACTATGGTATAGGTGTCATTACTCTTATTGGACTTTGCAAATCGTAGGTCAACGATTCCTGCGGAACTATTCAAAGCAATCAACAAAAAAGCGATCAGACATATTATATTTTTCATTTTTTATTTTTTTAAGATTAAATTACTCTGATAGGCTAAGAGTCTATCTGGCTTCCTTCTTTTGCCAGAAAAATGAAAACAGACAGTCTCTAAAGGAAGCCTATCAGAGCTAAAATTTATTTTTACCTCAACTATAAAGAAACAATGTTTTAAGTAATTAGATATAAGACTTGAGACTTGAGACTTGAGATAATAGATTTATTAATAATGATTGATGACAAGTCTAGTTAATATCTCAACTGACGGATACCAATTTTACTTGCATTAACACGATATTTATTAAAATCTCCAGTACTTACTGTGCCATCTAAGTTCAAATCTCCATCATAGTTGCTTCCAATTGAAGAAAGTTGATCATTATATAAATTAAAGTCAGCAACATTGATGACTCCATCACTATTTATATCTCCTGCATAAAGGGCGTATATGCCATTACTTAATGCGGTTAATTGCTGAGTGCCTAGAGCTTGGGTAGCGGCAGTAGTAAAGTCATAGTTGGCGGTAAATCCACTAAGGGCTATGGTTGTATTACTCATTACTGCAAGGTGACTGCGATGGCGAACAGCGAGATAGAAAGGCTGATTGTTGGCTAAGGTGTAGAAGGTGACTCCCATTGTACCGTCTATATCCATAACAGAACCATCGTTTAGTAAAATAGCTGCTCTTGTTTCTAAGACAATGTTGTTATCTGTCGCATCGCGTGCTTCTAGCATTATCCAATCTACAGCATTTGCTGGAAGGTTATTTATACATTCTGCATTAGTACCTAGATATTTCCAAGGCAATCTATCGTAGTTATCACATAAGGTAAGTAGACCTGTAGTAGCTAAATCGGTAGACATTTGACCTGTAGCCGCATCAAAAGCCCCCTCTAGGTATAGTTTAGGATGAACTTTGGCTGGCGGTGTATAACGAAAGACAATTTCTGCCTCAAAACCATTCAATTGCCCAATAACATCTCCAAAATCACTAGGTTGAATATTGTTGGTATTACTGGCAATAGACAGGTAATATATTGGATTAGGGTCAGGGTGCGTTAGACCATTAAGATCAAAAACAGCAGAACTTAAACGCACTTTATCCCCAGCATGATTTTTCCAACTCATATATAGTGGAGAGGAGCTCAATGCCGGATCGGTGGTGATATTGCCAATTTGTAGCACCCTTTCATCGTGATCCATCAGAAAATCCATAGAGGTTAATACATTTCCTGCAATGCTATAGGAAACAGGCACAATAAAACTACCCGAACTTGTAGTAATGGCTTCTGTAAGATCAAAGATAATGCTATCTGGTACAGCAAGGCGAGCAATATTAGCATCATCTGGTGTCCAACTTCCATTTACATCTCCCATTAAAATACCATGGAAGGTCTCTGCTTGACAAACAGTACAACCATTGACATCCGTTGTAACAGTTAAAGGAAAACATTCTGGAAAAACAGTTGGTACATTATCGTCATCTGCATTACCAGAAGGACTATCTGTTGTAGTTATAAAATTGGGATCTGTCAAAGTAGCTGCATTTAAAAACCGCCAATCTGGTATTGGATTTCCCGAATCATCTAAAAATTGTGGTCTATTACCAGCTCCCCTTTCAACAATTTCAGGATAGTCATTAGGCCCTACAAAGCCATCATTGGTTACATCAGCAGCTATTAGTTGCCATATTGAAGGAATTAGTTGCCCCGCATTAATCATTTGTGCAGTGAAGGCATCTGATCCATTTATATACAAAGGATGCTCTGGCTCAAAAGGGTCGATAACAGTTGATAGATCATTAGCATTTGAAATATCTCTTCTTATTTTTATATATCCACAACTTACATTCATTTCCATTTCAAAACATCCTAAAGTATCAACTGCTTCTGTTAATAAACTTGGTGGAGTATCAGGATTGCAATTTGCATCTACTTCCCAAATTTCTGTTCTGGGAATAGTAATACTTGGTGTATTCGAAACATTAATAATAGGTCTGTTCGTTTCCCAATAAATTAGTTTTCCATCAAAAGAATTATCTTCTATCACAACTAGATTTCCAGGTTCAACAGGTACATATTGATTAGGGCCTGAATAATAATCTTCTTCTAGTTCGCTGTCACACTCAACAATAGGATAGACACCCTCAGATAAACCAGATTGCAATACGAATTTATGGCAAATAATTCTTCCACTTCCTGTAAGTTCACTTGTTGCAGGACTTCCTGTGTAAGAAACTGTTGAAATTAAAGTACCACCTGGAAGTGGAATTGGAGAGACAAAAGGACTATCTGAGCCTACTAAGCCATTAGTAACAACAGGTCCTAGTTCCCATTGATTTGTTGCCGTTAGTATATTAGGATCAAAAGTAAGGCAATAATCAATACCTGCGATACCTGAGGGCAGAACATCAAGGGTTGAAATCCATATGCAAATGGTATCTGTAGAGCCACAAACAATGGTATCTGACTCTATTATATATTGAGGTTCTACTTCTATTATTTGGCAGAGGGTGTCTGTGGTACAAGCATTTTGAGCAACTAAACAAACATTATAAGTACCAAAATTGGCATAGGTATGTGTTGGATTTTTTTGTGTGGAGGTATTGGTATCCCCGAAATCCCAGCTATAGGTTGTTGCATTGGTACTGCCTGAATAGGTAAAGTCTACTACCTTTCCCTCGCCATCGTAGGTAAAGTTTGCTGTTACCACTTCACTACTTTCTACTAATTCATATTTTAGTACTGCTTTAAAACCATCGTCAGCACTCATGGCATCGGCAAGGGCTAAGTCTAAGCCATCTGGTATATTTGTATCGCAGTTGGGTGCGCCGCCTGACTGATATAAAGGCTCATTAAAGGTAAGGGTACCTCCACCGACTGTAGGTTGTGCAGGTTTGATGCGAACTATTGGCTCAATAAGGTTATTGTTAATATTTTGTCCATTGTGAATCTCTAAGGAAGCGGAACCTGGGAGATAATCATAACCCGCAGGTATATTAATTGTTTTATTGACATCTGTTCGCCATGCTCTGTACTCCTTTTCAAAAGCATCGTATTCGTAATAAGGGCGGCCTACATAAAATTCTTGGCTGCAACAGTGTAATTCTCCGCAGTTTGTTATACTTACTTGCGTTTCCCAAGCCGTGGTATCTGTACCCATCAATTCGGTATTACATAAGTTATCTGTAAAGCAAAAATATCTATCATTAGTAGGAGGATTGGCAGAATTACCTACATAGTGAAGGGGAACTCCTGTTAAATCTATCGTTGTTGCGCCAATATTTGAGGTAATGTCATAAGTTGTGGTAATGGTAATTTGATCCCCATCTGTATATACAAAATTAGGAGGCAAGCCCAATAAATTGCCTACTGGACTTCCTGCACTAATATCATATTCTATTAGTTTGTAGTAGTCATCTGGTCCTGTTAAATTTGTCTCTGCAATATTATTTGCAGAAAAAGTAGCTGCTGGAATAGTTGTTACATAAGCACCACCATTAATATCTATTTGTATTTGTTGTGTTGTTATAAGATTTCCATTATCTATAAAAGTAGAGATATAGGCAAATGGTACAGTGTTCAAAGTAGGTAAATTAACCGTACCTTCATATACCCCCTCCATCATATCTCCTTCCATTACTTTATTGGGATTAGCTGGTGGGAATGTAGCAGTTCCATTACCATCAGCACAGCGATCCTCATCATTATCTGCTTCGCCTATATCACTGATGCGTGTAAACTGATAACTATCTGTTCGAATACCATTACAGGCTCCACCTGTACAAGTGCCACTTGGACAACTACAAGGCGCATGAAACACATTTCTCTTAAAGCCATTGGTACTAGCAATAGGGCAGCCTGCACCACAAGCAGAGGCTGTGGTCGTATTAACACTTGCAGTAGCCCCCACTTCATTTTTCACAAACCCAAATAGGCTAGGGCAGTTATTGGTACAATGAACAGCAGTAAATTTAGGTGCAATAGCTATTATATCTCCATTAATGGGTAGTGTATAAGTAACTTTTAGTGTTTCAGGTGTATTATTATCAATATTTGTTGGCGAAATTACTGCTCCATTTTCATCTATATAATCTAAACTTACCGCATCCGTTGCTAAATTAAAATCTAGTGCACAGCCGTAGTCGATAACAATTTCTAGCTCACTATCTGCTTTTTCTAAGGCATTACCAACAACTTCTATTCCCATACAATAGGTATCTCCATCATTAAGGTAATCAGGTAAATGTTCAAAAACTTTATCTAAGAACAAATTTTCATCAGCAATGGTATATACTTCTGTTGTATCACCACCTTGATAAGTGCAACTATCTACTTTAAATTCTACATGATGTTGATGTTCTAAAGTCCCTGTTCCACCTGTACCACAACTGATAAAGGCATCATAAGTTAAAGTAGTTGTACCATTGGGCGAAATATCAGGTATAGTAAAAATGGGGGCTGTGGTTGTTAAACTAGCATCATCCATGGCACCAGTTACCGAATTAGCTATATAGCTTACACCAGCTGGTAGAACGACATCCATAGTTACATTTGTAAAAGTTTCGTTGGCAGTATTGTTGATGATCTCCACAGTAAAAGTATTAGTACCACATTGATAAACCTCAGCAGGTTCATTAGAAATTACACTAACTGGGTCTGTTAATGCTGGTGGAGTAATCACAACAACAGGAGTACCATAGAGTGTTAAACCTGATAGTTGAGGATTGGTAGCATTTACTGTATAAGTACCTGCATCTGTTACATCAATAGAGCCTGTAGGATTTGAAACACTTGTGCTAGTTGTTCGATAAAATGCTCCATCTTTATACCAATTATAAGTATTAACAGGTGAAATATTTGGGTCAATGCCCATATCAATGGTATGATAACCTGAGCATAAATAAACTGTATCAGGTGTTATAGTTATAGAATCTTGTAGGGCGTAAGTAAAGCCAAGTCCCATAAATGTAAAAGGTTGTAAGTCTTCAAAAGTTAATTTATTACCTAAACATAAAAAATCAGTTAATAAAGCACTTGGAACTAATGACACATCTTCAATGCAATTATTTTGTATATATAGTTGTTCTAATCCTGTAAAAACATCTATACCTGTCAAATCTTGAATTTCACCATTGATATCTCCTGGACAGTTAATGTAATCAACTGTTGCTGCTATTATTACATCCACATTATTACCTGCATCAATTAGTCCTGGATAAGAACCATTTAAGGTTTGAAGACAGTCTGCCAATTCACTATCAGGAATATAAACAGTTTGGGCTTGAGTATAAGAAATATTAAAACATAGTAGACTAAAAAATGTTACTACCCAATAAATGGCAGTGTGAGAAGTTTTGTGTTTTTCTATCATAATTAATTGTTTAGTGAGGTGATTAATAAAAATAAATTTTAAAAAAAGCAAAAGTGAAAAAGACATACGTATTCCATCTACTCTATTATTCATTCAATAGAATATTATTTTTCAACAAATAATGTACAGTTAGTCTAAAGTCTAAAAATTACTGGAAAAAAACCATGGTTTTAATTTGCTATAAGAGGGAAATGATGAATAATTTACATAGTTAGTTTTTTTAAACATTATTATTCAGTAGAGACACGACTAATTGCATTTCTACTATTTAGGATTAATCCCATTTGAGTGTGTCAAGAAAAGAGGGACTTCCTATAAGAGCTATTTATCTTAATCTTTAGAGGGCATTGCTTTACCTACGTTTTTTCCTTTTTTTCTTGATAAAAAAAGAAAGAAAAAAATCAAGACGGTGAAACTTTTTCGCGCTTAACGCAAAAACTTTCAAGGTCGCTCTTCCAAGCCAATCCAAAAAGGGTGTTTTGTTTTTGGAAAAAGTAAATATTCGCCTTTCATCTTAGAATATATTTGGTCTTTCCCTAAATTTCTGACACACTCATCCCACTTATACGAATTCAATACCTAATACAATGCGCGCCTATTAAACTTGTATTCACTGTATAGATGTTAAAATCAGCAATATTTATTACTCCATCCAAATTTACATCTGTTGGCAAATACTGAGCTATATTGCCCATATCGTCATTTAAACGCTGATAGTCATTTACATTAACAATGCCATCACTGTTAAAATCGCCTGCACAGAGCGCGTAAACTGAAGTTGTTGAGTTCACCAATTTTAGTTGTTTTGCACCGCCCATTGCCTGTGTATTCGAGCTTGTAAAATCATATACTATTTGATTATTGGCGACTTGTAGAGGAGTTGCTGTCATCACAGCTATATGATTTCTGGCTCTTAGTGTGATGTGATAATTTTGGTTGCTGGATAGATTATAAAATTGTATGTCTTGGTAATTCGTATTGACAATTGTGCCATCCTCCAGTAACAAAACTGCTTGTTGTGCTATCGTTTGATAAGGGTCTGCGGGCGTTCTTAATTCGAGCAGTAACCAATCTACCATATCTGTTTGGTTGGTATTTAGGATTTCCGTACCATCATAATGCCAAGGTGCTACATTGAATGGTTGCGCTTGTGGTAGTAATCCGTTGTTTACCAAATCAGTATTCATGGTGTTACTAACACTATCATAGGCTGCTTCCAAAAAAGCATTTAATTTTAGGGTGGTTAGTGGAGCAATATTAACGAAATAATCTTCTACTTCGCCGTTTGTGAACTGCTCACATGCACTGTTAGGTGCAGTATCTCTTTTCATAGCTATACGCAGTCTTGTTTGTCCATTGCTCACTATATTTGGGATGCTTATATTGTTAATAATCGGAGTGTTGCGAGCTGTACTTGTAAACAAAATTTCGTTACTTGTAAATTCATCATCTTCATTAATATCCAGCCAAATTTGCCAAACCTCCCCTTGTGGCGCACTCGCAAATCTGGGGGTCAAATGAATGGGCAAAGTCTCTCCTGAACCGAATTGTAAGATGGTATCTGTAAAAACTTGATAGCCATTATTATTGCCTGATATTTGTGTAAAGTTTCCAATGCTTATTGCTTCTATCCATTCATCACTGCTGCTATTTAGTTTTGGCTTACAATAGTTATTAGGCACTATCCAAACTGTATCTTGACCACCACTGATTGCTTGTGAAACACCATTTTCATCTACTAAGCGCAAATCTTCAGCTTTCAAAATAAAAGTTTCATAATCACTAGCTGTAAAAGGAGTACGTGTATTACCATTTGTAGTATTGGGGTTTTCTGTCCTTAAATTGAGTAGGTCTACTTGCAAAATACAACCAACCTCACATAAAATTCCATGTCCTGTTGTATCTTGTTGAGTAATACGTGTAACGCCCACATACATAATGCTATCACTAATAAAATTTTTATACAAACCTTTTAGGCTAACATCTTCCACTCCTAACCAAGAATCATCAAAATAAGCTTCTACGGCTTCAAGTGCGTTTCCATTTTGAAAAGGTCGATAAGCCATACTAAAGCGAAGTCCATAGACATTATCTACCGAATTATTAGTATTACTATTATTTTCTAAGTGAAGATTAAAAAATACCGTATCCATCTGTCCATCTCCTGTATTAACTAAATTATCTGTGTTTGCCCTTGGAATTAGTTCAGCCCCTTGCATTTTAGCACTAACTTTAGCATTATTGCCATTATGTTCAGCATGAAAATTATCTAAAATAGGCGCGACATCTGCGAGTTCTATTACACCATTGCCATCACAATCGCTGTGTTTTACGTCCTTATTGCTATTAGGGTGAGTAAGTGACCAATCCTGACAAGCTTGCCCTTCCCAAGTTGTACCCACATTATTTCGACTATAGCCATTTGTACCAATAGCAATGTGTCCCCATTCCAGTAAATCATCCATATTTACCACATCATTACAGTCCACATCTCCAGGCCAAACACTATCATCATCTAAATAAAGATGCAATTCTGTTGTAGCCGTATTTCCACATATATCTGTTACAGTAACACCATATGTACCACTTGTACTGGTGTATGTCCCACCAATACTTTGCTGATTTCCTCCTATTATATTTCCATCTAAACTCCAAACATAGTTTGTCATTCCACTGGGTAAAGCATTAAAAGTAGGATAATTAAGTGTATCTACTATCCACAAAGTATCTAGCACTGGCAGAATTACATTATTGTTCATTGTAGTTTCAAGTGTGAGTGTATTGGCATTACAGAAAACGTTAATACTTTTGCTATACAAGTCCAATTGAGTAGCAATTGAATTAGCGACTTTTACATAGTACGTTCCTGATTGGGTAATGGTCAGGGCATCTGCTCCCACAATAGTTTGCATAGGACTACCATTATGATACCATTCAAAAGTATTGTTGCTCAATGTCCCCCCAGCATTTACAGATAATACATCTCCTGTTTGTATAATGGGAATACTATCTTGTAAATGATAGGTAAATGTGCAGCTAGTTAAAGGAAATGTTGAAGCATTGACCTCTAAGCCATCAAAAGTTAGCTGATTCTCAAATAAATCTAGCGAACATAATAATGGAAGATTACTTAAATCTGCAACACTACTCAACTGATTTTTTGCTATATCTAAAATTGTTAAATTGGGACAATTGGCAAAATCAGGGATATGCCCTGTTAAATTATTACAGTAAAGACTTAGATGCTCTAGATTAGCTAAACTAAAATCAGGAATATTGCCTTCCAATTGATTTGTATACAACAATAATATTTCTAAATTAGGGCATCCACTTAAACTAGGAAGAGTTCCTACAAAAGCATTATCAAAAAGTTGCAAATTCTCCAACATAGGCAAACTCAAATCAGGAATATTGCCACTAATTTGATTGGTTTGTAGTTGCAAAACTTCTAATTTAGGTAGACTGATATTGGGCAGGTTTCCAGTTAATCCATTACTAGATAAAACGATTTCACGAACATTTTGTCCATCTGATGTTAACACAATCCCCTTCCAAGTATCTAGTGAAGTAGATTTCCAATCTGAATTATCTGTCCATTGGTCTCCATTTGTTGCATCATATAATTGAATTAAAGCTAAGGAATCTAAATATCTGCTTGTACTATATTTGGCAAATGTAGTGCAGTGTTGCCCTAAGCATATAATTAATACAATAAATAATATTTTGGTGCTATATATTTTCATAATTATAAATAACATTTAAGATAGCTTCATCTTTACTTTTTTAAGTACATTCTCAAAGTCAGCAGTGTCTAGAGCTATTAACCAACATCAGACAGGTCAAATATAGAACTTCTATTTTTCACAAAAAAAAAGATTTTTTAGCCTTTGTGAGCTTTTTTAAAAAACACTTATCAGATTAACTCACCTCTAAATCATTGAAAATCAATGACAAAATTAATTGTTTTTAAAAAAATAATTGAGTATTTTGTGAGCTAAAACCTACTCATTTACACGCTAAAATTCACACTAAATTATGCAAAAAAGTAAATTATTGGACTTATTTAAATTGTTAAACACACAAGAGGTCAATAAATTAGGCATATATTTACAATCTAAAGCTATTAAAAAGACAGACATCATATTCAAATTATATAAAATAATTCAAAAAAATGCACCTGACTATGCTCATCCTAGTTTAAATAAGCAAAAAGTATTTAAAAAATTATATGGGAGGCAAGCTTATAATGATGTGAATATGCGCCGTCAAATGTCTACTTTGACAAAACTGTTAGAAGATTTTTTAACTTTTATTCATATTGAGGAAAGTGATTTTAAAAAAGATTTTTTTCTTTTAGAAGAATATGCAAAAAGATATTCAAAAAAACATTTTAAATTACAGTTAGAAAAAATAGCTAAAAAACTAGACAAGCAAGTTGAAAAGGATTTAGCTTTTCACTACCATCAATACATTTTGCATGAGCAAGCTTATCAATTTGATAATACCCTGGATAAACCATTATTTTCTAATGGTTTGCCAACAGTTGTAGATAAGTTAAATATCTATTATTTAGCCAATGTTTTACGGTATCACTGTGCCATTTTAGTAGAAAAAAATATGTTTATTCAAGATTATCAAGCTTTTCTATTGAATGAAATATTAGCAGCTCTTTCTACTGATAGTTATCCCAAAACGCCCACAATAGAAGGATATTATAAGTTGATTTTGTTGTATTTAAAAAGTGATGAAAATGACTTTTTATCGCTAAAAAAAATATTGATGCAAAAAAATGCTTCAACATCTAATTTTGATTTAAGACAACTCTATGTTGGCGCACTCAACTATTGCACTTGGCAAATACAAAAAGGACTACTCAACTACTATCAACATTCATTTGAGTTATATCAAACAATGATAGAGCAAAAACTGATATTTATTGGTGAGTATGTATCAGAGAGAAGCTATACCGCTATTGTTAATATTGCCTTAGTTTTAAAAAAGTATGACTGGACAAAAGAATTTATACATGATTATGGAAAAAGACTCCCCCCTAATCAGAAAAACTGGTATAATTTTAGCCTTGCAGTCTGGTTTTTTCATCAAAAAGATTATCAGAATGTACAGCTAAACCTACATAATGTTACCTATGCCATTCCCATGGTACATATTTTATGTAAAAGACTGCTTTTAAAAACCTATTACGAATCCAGACAAACAGATTTGTTTATTTCACTAATCAATGCTTTTAACGACTTACTAAGGCGAAGTAAAATTGCTCCAAATTCTAAACAGGCGTATAAAAATTTCATACGTTATACCAATAAACTGTATAAAATAAGTTCAGAAAAAATAGATAGGACGCAAAATTTACTACTCATTGAACAGGAAATAAAATCGCTAAATAGCATTGTTGACCAACAATGGTTGTTAGAAAAAGTAGAAGGGGTTAGAGATTTTCAAAAATCATCTAAATAAACTTACTAAGTCCTTAAATTTGAGACTTGAGATAATCAACTTACTATTAATAATGATTTATGAAAGCTATAATAGTTATTTAATTTTGTATGGATACTTAATATGAAGCAACACCTTTCTCTAAAGAAAAGTGCTGCTTTGCCTAGATAATTTATAGGAATGAACTTAATTTTCAGGATTTAAAATTTTTTTGTAACTATTCAGCCTGCTACAGCATTTATAATCAATGCATTATATTTTTTATGTAAAATTTGCATTTTAATTAAAAATTCGTAAAAAACTAAATATCAATTACATAAAATAAGTATTAAATTGTTTTTGATTTTTTCAAAATCACATAATTTATTGGTTATCAATTAGTTGAGGTAGCTGAATAGTTACATTTTTTTTATAAAAAAACATCTAAGTAATAAAAACTTCATAACTTTGAGTTAAATTTGTTCCGCTAAGGCAATTTCACCATTTTTCCACTCCATTCTTGTGTAGAAGTGTGTAGGCGATAGAAATACACTCCCTCTGACAAGGCATAAGCATCAAATGTATATTGATATTGTCCAGCATTTTGTGCTTCGCTGTTTACTAGCGAGGCTATTTGTTGCCCTTTTGTATTGAAAATGGACAATGTAACCTCCTCGTTTTCATGGAGTTGGTATTGAATGGTAGTAGCTTGCTGAAAAGGATTAGGATAATTGCTAACTGAAAGTTCTAATGGTATATTTGCAGTTGTTTTATTAGTAGCTTGTTGTGCCGAGAAGTAATTGGCAATACAAGTTTGAGTCACATCTCCATTACAGTATGCTTCTATCCCATCTAAACATTCCATATAAGCCAATACTGTTGAGGCAGCTGTTTGAGAACTTCCTTCTATAAAGGCAAAAGGATGTCCTGTAATACCAATGCCACACACAGGCTCAATGACCCAAATTCCATTCATTTGACCATTACAGGAACTATTCGGCCCATAATTGATCGTATAATTACATAAATCGTTGATGGTTGTCGTTGTCCACACATATCCACAAATACCTCCTGTATTAGTAAGGTAGCCATAGTGAATGTTGAAACTTTGGAAGGGGCTGCCTAATTTTAGTGGTCTTATTGGTGTTGAAGCTGTACAAGCTATGTCAAATAAGTTTTGAATGTTAGGGGTAATATTAGGTACTGTATATTGTTGTACTATATTTGACTGTATAGAAGTTGCTAGTGATAGTGCTTCGGTACAAGTCTGAGAATTTTGTAAAGGAAAATCGTCTACTGTCCCTGGTGGAGGTGGACAATCAGAACAAGGAGGGCAGTCAGGAAAGCAGTCAATACATGGAGGACAGTCATCGTCACAAGGACAATAAGTAGGATCAGGAGTTGGGCAAGAGCATACAACAAAGTCAACATCCAATACAGGTAAATCTGTCTCATCAGAAGTTAGTGGGTCTTGCACTTGTGCCTCCGCTTCTAAAAAATGTCCTAAACACAGAAAAACACAAAAAATAAATGCCTTTGAAATACATAATGTGCATGTTTGGTTCATCTTAATTTTCTTTTAGTTTTTAAAAATTTATCAAATTAGTTGAAAAATCGTGTATCAAAAGTCGTCCATTGTGTTTATGCAAAAATGAGTTGAAAGACTTTATTATCCATCCACAAATTTAGCTCAAAATTTATAGTTCATTGCCCTTTTTATGTGCTAACTAATTGACTATCAAAACTAAATTATTAAAAATGAACAATACTAAATTGCTGAAATTATGTAAAACTTTTTCAGAAAATCAATGGCAAGAATGTTTTTTGTTTATCCAATCTCCTTTTTTTATCAAATGGCGCAAAGATATTGTAACGCGCCGCATCCTTTTTCTACAATATATTAAAACTTGCTTGCAAGCAAACAAAGAAGATAATTCACTTTTATATAAGGCAGTTGTTTGGCGAAAAATTTTCCCTAAGAAAAAAAGGTATGTTGCAGCTACCATGAGCATAGAAATAAGTACCTTAACAACTGCTGTGGAAAGGTATATCACTAGCAATAAATTAACGCAACATCCCACACAACACTATTTGGCTTTACTTGAATATTATGAAGAAAACAGAAGCTTACATTCATTTTTCCCAAAAAAACATCAAGAAACAGTTCAATATTTAGCTAAAGCCCCTTATCAAGATAGTGAATGGTTTTTGCAACAGGCACTTTTATCTATGACAGAGGCTGCTTATTTAAGCAAATCCTCACAACCGAAACAGAACACAAAACTTGAAGAGTTATTTAATTCTTTTAGTTTATATACTATTTATCGGCAACTTGAAATTGCTTGTCTAATTAAAAGTCATCCCACTTTGGCACATAAGCATTTTCCTTTTTTGGGAAAAATAATAAAATATTTGCTAGATAATCCCCAAGTTTACCAACAATTCCCAACGCTTCAAATGTATATCTATGCTTTTCAAATTTTAAACGAAACAGTGACTAATAAACAGCTCATAGAATATATTGATTTATTAAACAAACATATTCAACTCGCCTCTCCTGCTTCCCAAACCAACTTTTATCGTTATGTAGTGGTCTACCTTATCCGAAAAATCAAAAACAGTCCAGATATAGAGGAGGAAAATGACTATCGAAAAATGCTTTATGAAGTAAATCAAAAGGTAGGTATTGAGCGGCAGATATTGTATATTAATGGAAAAATTATGCCTCGCGACTTTCGGAATTTCATTACTAATATATTTTCTATCAATGACCCAAATAAGGCCAAATTAAAAGAATGGCAAATAAAAACGGTAGAAAGATTTATAGGTGTACATAAAAATAAAATTCATGGAGAACATGCCCTTAGCATCTATCAGTTTAGTTGTGCATTGCTCCATTTTCATAAAAAAAATTATATTAATTGCTTAGAATCATTATATCAACTTAGTTTACCGCCTATAATTGGCTATGTTCTAGAAAGCAAAAGATTAATTATAAAATGTTATGTAGATTTAGAAAATATTGACGAGGAGGAACGAGCAATTGGAGCATTTTCTATGGCTTTATATAGGGCACAAATCAATGGATTGCCTATTCCCTCAACACTTAAAGCAAGTAATTTACAATTCATTAACTTACTCAAACGAATTCAAGAATGTAGCACTTACAAAAATACCCCTCGAATTCAAAGCTTGCGAAAAGCTATTTTAGCATCCAAAAATTTGGTGGAACGCAATTGGCTGTTAGAGTTATTAGATAAACAACAGTAAAAAACGCAGGTTAAGTGATACAAATCCCTCTTTTTACTCCTCCTCTGGCAATGGATTCGCTTCAAAGTCGCGCAATTCTTTCAACAAAGTATTAGGAACAGTTATTGGTTCACTTTTTTCCTTTTCTGTAGGCTTTTTTTCTGAAGGTTTAGTTTCTTTTGTTTGCTCTATTTCTGATCGTTTTTGTTCAAGGCTATCCTCTGGCAACACCTTTTCCGCTTTTTGTTCAGTGCTGTCTACAACTGCTTTTGCGGTTTTCTTAGGTGTTTCTTTCCCTTGTTTTGCGTCCGTTTTTGTGGCAGTTTTCGCTTTTTTGGTAGCCACATCAACCGCCTTTTCCGCTTTTTGTTCAGTGCTGTCTACAACTGCTTTTGCGGTTTTCTTAGG
>JAHDHV010000005.1:46881-54446 GCA_020631155.1 Bacteroidota bacterium
GCCACATCAACCGCCTTTTCCGCTTTTTGTTCAGTGCTGTCTACAACTGCTTTTGGTGCTTGTTTTACGTTGCCCTCTTTTTTAGATTTTGCAGTAGTTTTTTCTATCTTTTTCGATGAAGGTTTAACGGCTTCTTGCTCTGTTTTTTTGGATTTTTGCGTTGATTTAGGTTCGTTTTTGCCTTTCTTGTTAGATTCTTTTTTCTTAGATTTTTTAGGCATAATCACTTCCTCCGAAATAGGCTTAGGCTTAGTTAATTCATCAGAATGTTTATTGCTCATTTCTTGTAAAGGGCTATCCATTTTTTCAATGGCTTTTTCCAAGACAGAGCGTTTAGGGTATTTAGGTCGAATCAAATAGGCTCCTTTGTCATCTACCAAACCCCATAAATCGTCTAGTTGCACCATCACGCGGTTTTTACTGCTCCCTACTACCTGCTCAAATTGTGGTACAGCGATTTCTTTGCCTCTTTTGTTGATTAAGCCTATTTTATCATTTTGGTGTACTTGAAAAATTTCTTCACCTGAACAGGTAAATATTTTATCGTATTTTGGCTTTACAATCTCTTTATATTGAGCATTATACAAACCTATTTTTTTGCCTTTAATGGTTTTGATGTGTTTACCAATTCGCTCAAAATTATCGTATCTAGTAGGAATGACTAAACGCCCTAGATGATTGACAGCTCCCCACGCACCATTTTTATACACTTTTGCGGTTAATAGAGGTGACCAGTGATTGTTTAATACCTCAATTTGATCGTATTTTTCTTTGGTTAAAACATGGAATGTTTTATTGACTAATCCATAGCCTTTTTTATCTTTAAAAACAGCTACTCCTCGTTTAAATCTTGATACATTGGTTATTTTTTTAGATAATGTTTTTCCATTTTCATTGACAATAACTGATTTATTTCGCTTGGTTAATTTAAAAATATCTTTGTCTAAAACTTCAATTTTATTGTATTGCGGTTCTACTAATATTTTATTATTACCGCGAGCTAAACCGACTTTGCCTTTCTTAGTAATTTTAAATAAATTCTTATCTAAGTATTCACAAGCATCGTATTTTGGGGCTATCCCAATGTGGCCATTTGAATAGGCAATACCTACTTTTCCACGGTCTTCAATTTCAATGTATCCCTTCCAAATATTCTTTTTGGCTTTATCAAAAGGTTGCTTAAAAAGGCGTTTCCCTTGTGCATCTAAAACAATGGATTTACCATTTTTATCAGCAATCATATAGTTGCCTTCTAAGTTGGTTAAGGCAGAAAATACTGGAGGAAACAACTCCTCTCCTGCCCTTGTTACTAAGCCAAATTGCTTATCTTTCTGAGTTTTATACATGTTCTTACCATGTATCTGAATATTATCGTAAGTTGGTTCAATTAATGTGTATCCATCTTTTTTTCTAAGAAACCCTATCTGTTCATTGTCTGTTACAATCAGTGCATCACTAGGAGCGAAGAAATGCTTATGTAGTTCTATGTTATCATATTTTGGTTGGAATAATGCTTTTCCATCTTCTCCACCTAGCCCCCATTTTCCTGATTGTTTAACCAAAAAACGCTTTCCATCTAATACCCTAACATCCTCAAAAAGTGCCTCTGTAATAGCTCCCCTTTCTATGTTAAATAACGTCCATAGGCGTGTGCTATCGTTTGATCGTCCTGCTAATATTTCCTTATTTAATACTTTAATTTCATCATAGTTATTGCCATCCATTTTTTCCGCCAAATCAATATAAAAATGCTGTTTGCTATTGTCTTCAATATTATAGGCATAAAATAAGCCTGCTTCTTTACCCCAATCAATGCCGTCATATTTTGCAGGAATAACAATTATGCCCATTTTATCAATAATTCCTACTTTACCTCCTACTCCCATCATCGCATAACCTGCACTACCAAAAACCATTTTATTGGTACGAATAGGGTCACAAGGCCGTCGCTCTGGTGCTTGATAGTCTTTTTGCAAAATGATATTCATAATACCATTGGCATCTATAGTACCTTGATAACCATTAATATATACTTTTGCACCTAAACCTCCCGGTAAATAAACATAGGGATCAGCACAGCCTTTAACCACCGTCTGATAGCTTCCTGAATATTCATAATAATCG
Source organism: Bacteroidota bacterium (assembly GCA_020631155.1). Taxonomy (GTDB): domain Bacteria; phylum Bacteroidota; class Bacteroidia; order Chitinophagales; family UBA2359; genus JAHDHV01. The sequence continues at coordinate 49,006 of JAHDHV010000005.1, forward strand.
CTAATCCAATCAAATTTAGGCTCTATCAATACTTTTTCCTTATCTTTACTCATCAAGCCACATAATCCATTTTGACAAAAGATCAATATCTGATCGGTAAAGGAACGATATTCTATAGAATCTTCAACAAAATTTCGTTCTTGCTCTTCTTGTGCAAAAACATTTATACAAAAAAAACTAACACTAAATATACTTAGAGACAATAGCAGCAATAATTGGCGAATCATAAGTTATGGTACACTTAAAAATGGTTAAAAAAAGGATTTAGAACTTATCTTGATTTTGAATTGTAATTCAAAATCAAGATAAGCTCTTAGACTTTATTGTGACAAAAAATCACTTCGGTAAGTTACAAAAATTAGTCCGTTTTTTGCACATATTTCTCTAAACTTTGACTAGACTTTCCCAATAATTCATATAATAATTCTGTAGGACTAGATTTGAAAATAGCGACAATCTGCGCCTGATAGAGTTCCCCAGCTAAATGCCCATATACAATGGCTAGTTGACCAATTTGCTCAGGCGATATAACAATCGGAACAGGCGCGTGTGCTTCTTGCATAGAAATACTGGTCAACTTGATGCTTTGCGATAATAAGCGCAACTGACCGTTTTCTTCTAAAGTGCCAATGAGATATTTATAGGCACTTCCTTCTTTTTGCGGTGTAAATAAGGTGCTGTGGGCTGATATTGGAACGCGAATATGGCGTTCAGGCATAGCATCAGTAATTAGTTCAATGGATGACTGTTTTGACATAGCAGAATGATTTGCTGATGAATGTTTTAGTCCGTTACTTTGCAACGAACACGCTATTAAAGCAATGATTATCAATGAGGTAAAAGTTAATTTTATTAATTTCATGACGTTTTTTTTGGATTTTTAGCTGCTTAGTAGTTAATCAACGAATCATGAATTAACGAACTATTTGCATAGCAAAATTAGAGGGTTTGAAACATACTTTTTAAGAGCAAGATAGTAATATTTCTTTTATTAAAATAAGGAAAATAAGGCAGTTTGGCAAAAAAATAAAAGATTGTTTTGCTTATTAGGCAAAATTCCTTTGTTACAACTAGGGTTTTATGGACTGTAAATAGTAAATTTGCAACCTAGTTTTAACAAAATAAAATCATTAACATATGGCACTTTCAATTGGAGATAAAGCCCCTGACTTTAACTTATTTAATACAGAAAAAAAAGAAGTCAAGCTGTCGGATTATTCAGGCAAAAATGTGGTTGTTTTATTTTTTCCACTAGCATTTACAGGCGTTTGCACGACCGAATTGTGCAGCATCCGAGACAATATGAACGTTTACAGTGGATTAAATGCCGAAGTAGTTGCGATTTCTGTAGATTCCTTATTTACTTTAGAAAAATTTAAAGCTGAACAAGCCTATAACTTCCCGTTACTATCAGATTTTAATAGCGAAACGGCTGCTGCTTATGGTGCTTTGTACGATAATTTTGTATTGGGCATGAAAAACGTGGCAAAACGCTCGGCTTTTGTTGTAGATGGTGAGGGCATTATTCGCTATGCGGAAGTACTCGAATCGGCAGGCGATTTACCAAATTTTGAAGCTGTCCAAAAGGCTTTAGCTTCGCTTAGTTAGTGGATTCGTGATTCGTTTTTGGACATTTTTTACTGATTGATTTCTTCTTAGATGTTTTCTGTCACGAAGGCTTTAGCCATCATAATACTTTAAAAATCAAAAGATTATATCCATTATAAAAATTAAAAAGTACTTTATTTTAACTAATTTCTAACAGTTAAAGAGCTAAAAGTCTAAATAGCCAAATAGCAATTTTAGAAACAAAATGTTGGGAAGAAAATGAACCATACCCCTTTACAATTTTGCAATTGATTTGTTAAATTAATTATCTTAATTCTTATGTCTCATGTCTTATATCTAAACTCAAAAGCATGAACAAAAAACAACTAAGAATATTTTGGATATTAGCGACCATTGCCATTTTGTTCGCATTGTATAATAAATTTTTTTAGCAACTAAATAATTATCAACTAAACATGAAATATCTATATATTTTTATCCTTACAGCAATAATAGCTGCTTGTAATCAACCCACTACCAATACCACTTCTTCTAATGATGCTACTGCAACTTCTAATTTAGAAGGCTATGAGTTGACCAATCATGAAGGTCGGTCTGGTTTGCAAAAAGCCATTAAGAAAGACGGAGAAAATATACTTGAGCAAGGAGATGTAATGAATGGCCAAAAAATGGGTTCTTGGATAACTTATAATAAAGGGCGAAATGCCGCAATTCCACAGTGGATTGTAGGTTATAAAGATGGAAAAAAACATGGTGCAAGTGTGAAACTATCGGATCGTGGAGAAATTGCAGAAACGGCTTTTTATATAGATGGTGTGTTAGAAGGGAAAAAAACGCTTTTCAAAAATCGCAAGGTAGAACAGGTAACGGAATATAAAAATGGTAAGCGACATGGCGCGCATAAATCCTATTATAATGGGGTTCGTGTGAAGAAGGAAGATGGGAAAACGGAAACTAAAGATGGGATTCCTAAAGAAGAAGGGAACTTTGTGAATGGTAAACGACATGGCACCAATAAATGGTATAATGATAAGGGTGAGGTGACAATTGAGTATGAATATGTGAATGGAGAAAAGAAGGAATAGCTTTTATTAAGTACTTAGACATAAGATAGGAAACAGGAGATAATCCATTTACTATCAACAACTTACAACAGCTTCAATAGTTGTTTAATTTTGCCCATCTACTTAATTACCTAAAAAAGTTTGTTTTACATACACTGTATAGTGAGGTATGTAAAACAAACTTTTTCTTTTTTATTCAACGCCCATTCGCTCTTGTAATGCTTCTTCCTGATTAGCTTTTCGATGGTTCCACCACCACAGCAAACCAACCGTCATGACAATAAGATAGGGTGTGATGAATAGATATAAAATGCCTGCGTTCAAGCCCGCACCATGCTTGCCTCCTTGTTTTAAATTTGATTCTGCTGCTGCTTTACACATCGGACATTGTGCCCATATATCTTCGATTCCTATTAATAAGCAACATAGAAACACACACAACAGTATTATTATTTTTATATTTTTCATTTATTTTATTTTTGTTAAAAAAAACTTCAGTATGTTTCATTTTCTTCCTATACTAAAAACAGCTTAGAATTGTTTTTTTTATAGGCGAAGCCTATGAGTTTGGTTCGGCGCGAGGTGGAACCTCGCCCCTGTGACTTAATATTTGCTTTTGTCCTGTTTTTGGTATAACATTTTGGTTGTGAGATTGTCTTTTGGCTATTTAGTTTTTAGAAATTAGCGATTAGAGATCAGAAATTGCAAATTAATTTCTGAGCTTCCTTTCAGCCATAAGTCCTTGATTACTAATTACTTATAAGAACTTAACGACTAAAGCCGTCATTACACAACTCATTCAAAAAAAACTAAAAAGCCCAAAAACGAATCACGAATCCACAAGCTGTCAAAATAAGCAAAAACGGTTTGGTTGAAAAGCATAGCATTTGAAACATACCTGAAAACCTAACTTAGTAGTCAGTCAAGATAAAATTGACGATTACTTTTGGCGTTTTTTGCTCTCTAGCTGTGTTACAAAGCCTCGCCGTAGCTTTGGGGCTATGCCTACGTTTTGCGCCTTGCTAGGGAACAAAAATCACTCAACATCAACCCGTCATTTTAACATTGACTAACTACTTAGCTCCAAACTCTAAAAGTCTTATAATCATAATTCATTAATAGTGAGGCAATTATATCATATCTCACTATCCTCTTAAATGATGACTTTTGGGCTGTACAAATGCTCGGATACCCATATAAGATAGTGTTGCCCCCAAACCTGAATGTTTGCGTCCCGACCAAGGAAGATTCGGGCTTACTCTATCGCAACAATTCCAGTAGACGGTTCCTACCTCTATCTGTTGTAACACCGCTTCGGCGCGCTCCTGACTCTGGGAAAATACGGCCGCTGTTAGTCCGTAGGGGGTATCTTGCATCAGCTGAACTGCCTCCGCATCATCTTGTACACGTTGTATGCCAATGACGGGACCAAAAGTTTCTTCCATCATCACCTTCATGCTATGATCGGTATCCGCTAAGACGGTTGGCTCAAAAAAGTAGCCCTTGCGCTTCGCTTGTTGACCGCCTGTTAGGAGTGTTGCGCCTTTTTCAACAGCATCTTTTACTTGTATTGCTAGGTAGTCTAAATGAACTTTTCGACTAATGGCACCAATTTTAGTATGCGGTTTGGCTGGCAAGTCAATTGTCCAGTTTTCCTTTACTTCTTTGACAAATTCCTCAACAAAAAGTTCGTAAATATTGTGGTGTACATAAATTCTTTCTACTGCACAGCAACTTTGCCCATTATTGTAAAATGCTCCTTCCACCGCATTAGCGGCTGCCTGTCGAACATCAGCGACATCATCCATCACATATAAAGGGTCTTTTCCGCCTAATTCTAACTGTATAGGCACCAATTTAGGGGCAACTTTCTGGGCTATATATTGACCTGTGGCATGAGAACCTGTGAAAAAATATCCATTTAAAGGCAATTCTAACAATAATTCTCCTACTTCTCCCCCACCAACAACAGTTTGAAAAACATTTTCGGGAATACCTGCTTCAAACAACAGTTTTTGAATGGCTAAACCTGTCAATGTGGAATATTCGGAAGGTTTGTATAAAACGGCATTGCCTGTTAAAAGTGCAGGAATAAAGACATTAACCCCTACCAAATATGGATAATTCCACGCAGAAATATTGCCAATCACGCCTAGCGGTTCAAAAGTTACCTTCTCGCGAGTAGCTCCTTCGCGAATCATCCACTCCTCTTTGAGCCAATCGGCAGTATTATTTAAGAAAAAATTTATTCGCCCCCTCGCCCCTTGAATTTCGTTTAAAGATTCTTGGTAAGGCTTGCCCATCTCTGCTGTCAAAGTTTCCGCTAGTTCTACACGCTCTACATCTAGCAATTTAAAAAACTTTTCGATGCAAGCTAAACGATGTGTTACTGTTGTAGTTACCCATTGTTTTTGCCCTATTTGTAAGGCTTCGTATTTTTGTTGTACCGTCTCCGCATTATCTTTAGGTAAACGTGTAATTTTAATGCCCGTAGCTGGATTAACGATTTTTAAAGTTGTTTCTCGAACACTCATTGGCTTTTTGGATTTTTAGATTTTTGGACTTTAGAGAGCAGAAGTTAGACATTATACCAAAAACAGGATAAAAGTAAAAGTTGTTAAATTTTTCATTTGTTTTTATCAGTGTAGCCTCTGGCTATAAAAAATTACGATTCTAAACTGTTTTTGGTATAGTGATTCGTGATTTTTAAAAGGGTACACAAATTAAGCAAGAAGTTTTTTTGGGTGTTAACTTGCTTTGTTTAGGGGTAAATAGGTTTAAATATTGCTGAATCCCTCGCCGAAAATA
>JAHDHV010000657.1 GCA_020631155.1 Bacteroidota bacterium
CATCTGCTGCGGCAGATATTTGTAGGTAGCCGTCATCGTTTGGTACGCCATTGGTACAGCTTGCAGCAAGGGCATAGGCGGTGACAGTAGGATTGGTGCAAGCTGGAGTACAATCTGTTCCCAAACTTAATGTGACACAATTACTAACTTCCTCACATTGGCCGGTAGCACAAGTTCCTGTGACAGCAGTTACTACTCTATAATAAGTCGTTGCACTAATGGATGTAGGGGTATAAGTAGAGGCTGCTGCGCCATCAATATTTGCCCATCCATCATCACAGGATGTTGTACTCATTTGCCATTGATAAGTTGGGTTAACTGTTGTGGTTGTGGCGGTTAATTCGGCAGGTGTATCTGTGGGGCAAAGCGTTTGATCGCCACTGGCTGTTACGGGGTCTATATTGGCAGTTTCGATGTTTATCGTAACACTAAATTCTCCACATTGGGTATTAGGGCCTGATAATGTAAATGTTCCACATGCTTGACTGGAACTTACTGTTACAGAATTATCACAACTATTAAAAGTAAAGCCAGTATTGTTGGGATCAGGATCCCAATCTCCACCACAAATAACACCATCACAGTTTATTAAATCTTGTAGAAAAATACTGCTAGGATAGGTGAGATTACACAGAACTGTATCTATGACTAAATTGGCAGGAGTTGGGCAACATTCTTTTTGAATGGCAATGCCTTTAGCTGCATCTTGCCCTGTACCAGTAGGAGGAACGGCGGTAGTAGCTTGTGTTAAATCTAAGTTAAACATTGTTACACAATCAACAAGGGGTGACTCTGTAGAAACAAATAAACAATTACATGTTTCACTGTAAATAATACCTATTGCGTGATACCATCCTGTACCATCCGATTCTGTACAGTCTTGGGCAGAAACCGCCAATAATTCATAAGTAGGACTATATTTATAAATTCTAGCACAATTGGTTAATTCAGCACCATCAAATTGCTGCACAATATAAATATTACCATCGGAATCAGTTGTTACCCCTCTCACATTATGGGTAGGCATAATACCTATATCACCAATAACAGGGTCGGTATAATCTACATTATTGACCATTACTCGCTCAAAACAAGTGTTATTGGTAAAATCAGCTTCGGTAGGAGTAAATACATATAGTCCGTTTCCACCATTCGCACTCCATCCATGTGTTGCATAAAAAACTCCATTATCATCCACATAAAAACCCCAATCGTCTCCATCTCCTCCATCTAAACAAACATAACCTTGATTGGCTCCAGTACATAAATCAAAAGCTTGAATACCTGAGTTATTATATGAATTAACATAAAGCGTATTTCCAATAGTAGCAATATTAAAACCACCTTCTCTAATTACAAAATCCGATTCTGGTAAAATTTCACCATCACAAGTAAGTCGTCTAATATCCCCACCAAAGCCTTCTCCAATATATAAGTAACCATTCAAATCATATCCTAATCCATGTGGAGAAGGCATTTGATCTTGTGCAGGCCAGTCAGCACTACTATACCAAGGGCTTCCAACTTCTGTTAGTGTGCCATCAGTAGCAACAGCAAATTTGTGTATTGACCCACCATTGGTAACCTCATTTAGATATACATATTCTGTACAAGAACAATTTTGAGCAAAAACACTTTTTGTATGGCAACACACTATTATTATCAAAAGGGCACTGATAATAATTATACTAGAGCTAAATCTTTTTTTCATAAAAAACATTAATTAATGAATTAATATTTAATAGTAGCTTTTAAAAGAAAGTTTTAGGTGAGACTTATCTTTATTTTACTC
>JAHDHV010000658.1 GCA_020631155.1 Bacteroidota bacterium
TTGTATATTTTCTCTAATATTCATATAAAAAAGTGCATAATCGTAATTGTGGTAATTGCCTTCTGGTAGTAGTGCCAATTTAAAGGCTTCCTCATCAGGAGCAGAGACGTATAAAAAGCCATCTTCAGCACAGCGCGCCGACACAATTTCTTGATAAGGTTCTGATAAACCAGCAGTGTCTAGGTTCGCTACATTGTTTCTAAAAACTTCACTCCAAGTATTAACCACTCGTCCAAAATCAATGTGAACACCGCCTAAATTAGCCGTTTTAGGGGCTTTTTCCGTACTTCTTGTCCATGTCAAAGGGTTGATGCAGAGGGGTTTGTTTTTGGCTCGGCGCACCCATTTTCCTTTACCATCTTTAGTTGAATACCAAATTTCGATTCGGTCCAGAGCGTAGTACGGTCTGCCGCCTTCGCAGTAGGTATCCCATGCGATGATACAGCCCGTATCGGTCGCACTTTCGGCGGGCTTGAGGTCTTTAAAAACAGTATCAAATTTATTTAACGGAAAGCGAAAACCGATGGCATAAGCAGCTATCATCTGTTTCACTAAAGGCGTGCCTTCCACACATTCTTCCAACAATCGAATGGTGTGTAAAGTCCCCTGACTATGACTGGCAATAAAAAAAGGATGACCATTGTTAAAGTGTTTAATGTAATGTGTAAATGCTTCTTTAGTATCATTGTATGCCAGTTCTAATGCCTGTCGTGCATTGTTTCCTCTTTGCAAAAAAACATAAAAAGTAGCCTGCCGATAACGAGGCGCAAATACCCGACAACAGCCATTAAATACGGATGCTTGAGCAGGTATAACAATCTCGTCTACTTTCTCATTAGGTGCTGCAGCATCTATAGGGGCATTCCAAGTTTCGGTACCAAAAAAGGTGGTTGGATGTAGAAAGAAAACATCTGCTTTTAGTTCCGAATCGGGCGGGGGAGGAGCGATGCCTTTTGGGGTAAATTTCGCTTTATGAGCATGTTTAGGATGGACTGCCCAATTACTTAAATCGCTGTAATCAGGTGCAGGTGGAGTAGGTAAGTGCCCGAAATTTTTGGGCGGTTTGATTTGTTTGATAAATGCCAACCATCCAACAGCAGTATTAACTGTTTTTTGAATTTTTTTTAAGCGATTGATCAATGTAGAAAATGCTTTCATGAGAAAATATTTTTAATTTAATTGTAGAATTACTAAAAGGGTATTTTGAGTATTATAGAATGATTTTTTAGAAAAAAAACAATTTTTATTTTGTGTAATATACTGTTAAATGTGCATTTATTGAATGTAAAAGCAGTTGATTAATTATTTGAAAAAGCTAAATCAAAAAAGCCTTTAAAACTCTTTGGATTAAAAACCAAAATAGCTGATTTTCTATAGCTCATAATTAAATATAAACTGCTGATAATTAATTTGTTAATTAAATGTAATGGTAAAAAAAAATTGTGATAGATAAGGTTATTTGACAAAAAAAAAAACTATTTTGACTAATATTTTTATATTATTAAATAGTTTTGTTTTTTGCTTGTTTAACATTAGCTAAGTGGTTGTTTGTCAATATGTAAAAAAGTGCAAATAATTTACAAATGAAGCATTTTTTTTATTATTTTAAGCGAATTAATACATAATCATCAAAAAAATGACAACTTTAGGGTATCTAATGGAGTTATTATGAGATAAGAGCTTGTGTTATACAGAATTAAGACAACCTTTAAATAAATAGAGTGTGTCAAGAAAAGAGGGTTTTCCTATAAGAGCTATTTACCTTAATCTTATAAAGTGTCCTTTGCCTTA
>JAHDHV010000179.1 GCA_020631155.1 Bacteroidota bacterium
ATTTACGAAATAATACATCCGCTTTGATAGAGGTACGAGGCTTAAAAGTGTGCCAGCCTTTATGTTCACTAGCTTCTGCTATTTGATCCATTGCAGCATTATTATGGTTTTTTTGGGCAAAACTACTACTTACTAGCAATAGACATAAGACGAATGGAATCCAAAACTTTTTTGTGTTCATGATTATCTAAATTATAGGTAATTAAAAATCATATAGCTTAATGACTATAGATTTTCCCTATACTCTGGTTTCCAAAGTATATAGGGGGATTGATTTTGAATAATTTTGATAGAATTTCTAATGGTTTATTTTACTATATAATAGCTGTCTATAGCAATGCCATTAGACAAATTTGGGATGAAGTGATTAGACTTGTTCGGTGGGGGCAGATTGGAGGGAAAATTGAGCTATTTTCGACCACTTGAAGGCTTTTTGAGGGCACATAGCCGTAGCTACGTAACCGAAAAAAGGCATAAAGTGGGAAGAAAAGAGCCAATTTTAGCCCGATATGAAACCCACCGAACAAGTCTATTATAAGAAGAGTAGAAATGATTCAAACACTGCTTGTTTTCCTACAAAAAGCGGATTGATGTAACAAATATAAGGGCTTTTTGGGAAAAAAACAAAGCTGTTTTATTAATAATATAAGCTGTTCTAAGAAATGAAATTAATAAATTGTGATAAAATAAAATCTATAAATATTTGACTATCAATATAAAATTATATGAAAAGCAGATATAACTCATGTGCACTTTTTAAATTTAATAAAAAATGAAAATAGGGTACTTTTTTATTGTCTTTTTTGCTTTATTTGACACTAAATTGTTATCTAAGGTTTTATATTTTGTATTTCTTTTTGATGTGAAAATAAAAAAATATGTATATTGCTCACTTTTTAGACTTTTCCCATCATTTTCATTCCCTATCACATGTTTTAAGCTATCAGTAATCCTACAGCAATAAGTTGAGGCAGTCACCTTTATTATTTTGCTTTTATGGCTCAACTTATTATTGGAACATTCCTTACAAACCAAAAGATCGTTTATTTTTGCAACCTAAAAAATAATGTAAGTACCTAGACAAAAGCAATGCTACATTAGTAAAAAACTAAACTACTCATTTCTAATACTTTAGCACAAAATTGTGCACAATTAAAGAGTGTTTGGCACTTAATCTGGCATAAGGATTGCCTTTTTATTTGAAAAATCAATAATTCTACAACCCAACAACTTCAAATATACAATGAATATAGAAGCCACATTAAAACAAAATACTATAGCAGCAGTAAAAAAATTATATGATGCAGCTATTGAATTAAATAGCGTGACTGTCAATGATACGCGCAAAGAATTTGAGGGAGATTTAACCATTGTTGTGTTTCCTTTTGTGCGTTTTGCTCGCAAAAAGCCTGAGCAAGTAGCGACTGAAATAGCGGAATATTTACAACAACAACTAGACTTCATTAGCCACTTTAATGTGGTAAAAGGTTTTTTGAATCTTTCTTTAAAAGACACTTATTGGCTACATACCTTCAATGAAATTGCTCACAACGAAACCTACGGGCAACAAGAACCTACCAATAAAAAGGTATTGTTAGAATACATTGGCCCAAATACCAACAAACCACTACATTTAGGGCATATTCGCAATATGTTTATTGGCTTTGCAACGGCTAATGTGTTGAGTGCCAACGGACATGATGTACATAAGGTCACGATTTACAACGATAGGGGCATTGCGGTTTGTAAGTCTATGATTGCATGGCAAAAAACAGGCAAGGGCGAAACGCCCGAAAGTACGGGTATTAAAGGCGATCATTTTGTGGGCAAATATTATGTGGCATATGATAAGATTTACCAAGCGCAAGTTGCCGAACTGGTCGAAAAAGAGGGGATGACAGAAAAAGAGGCGAAACAAAAGGCACCTATTTTGTTAGAAGCGCGCGAAATGTTGTTAAAATGGGAGGCAAATGATCCCGAAATTCGCCAATTATGGGAAACGATGAATGGCTGGGTATATAATGGTTTTTTTGATACGTATAAGAAATTGGGAGTAGATTATGAAAAGCCTTATTATGAGTCGGGAACTTATTTGTTAGGCAAGGAAATGGTGTTAAAAGGTTTAAAGGATGAAGTTTTTTACCAAAAAGAGGACAGTTCTATTTGGGTAGATTTAACAGAAAAGCAATTGGATCATAAGTTGTTGTTGCGGAGTGATGGTACTTCGGTTTACATCACACAAGATTTAGGCATTGCCGAATTGCGTTATCAGGATTACCAAATGGATCAATCTATCTATGTGGTAGGGGATGAGCAGAATTACCATTTTAAGGTATTGCAAAAAACGCTCGAAGTGATGCAAAAGCCCTATGCATCAGGCATTTATCACCTTTCTTATGGGATGGTAGACCTGCCAACAGGCAAAATGAAATCACGCGAAGGCACGACTGTTGATGCGGATGATTTGGTGCAGGAAATGTTGGAAACAGCAGCAAAACATACCGCAGAATTGGGCAAAACGGAAGGTTTTTCGGAAGCAGAAGCCAATGAACTGTACCAAACTATTGGTTTAGGAGCTTTGAAATATTTTATTTTGAAAGTGAATCCACAAAAACGGATGCTGTTTAATCCAAAAGAATCTATTGATTTCTTAGGGCATACAGGTCCATTTATTCAGTACAGTCATGCGCGTATTCAGTCTATTTTGCGAAAATATACAGGCGATTATGCTCAAAACTTCAATTTTGAAAGTTTACAATCAGCAGAAAAGGAGTTGATTCAACAGTTGTATCGCTATCCTGCTGCCATCGTTGAAGCAGGCCGCGACTACGATCCATCAGTGATTGCCAATTATGCTTATCAACTTGCCAAAATCTTTAATAAATTTTACAACGAACTCCCCATTCTCAATAATGAGGACGAAAAAGTAAGTGCTTTTCGTGTCAGCCTCGCCGCAACAACCGCCCGAATCATTCGTCAGGCAATGAAAATTTTGGGCATTGATGTGCCAGATAGAATGTAGGGATTAGGCACTGAAAAACTGCTTAATTTGCTTCTGTTTCTGCCAATAATTCAGGCTGTAACTCTTTGACAAAACTGACTAAAAAATCGAATTCGTGCAGTTCCTTATCTACAATCGTTGAGTTGAAAGTCACCACATCTAAATCAATGGTTCGCGGCGCATTTTTATTGGCAGTACGTACACGCTTTAACTTTGCTTCTATTGCTCGCAATTTCATTTTTAAATCCTCATAATAGAATTTTGTTTGCAATAGTATCGCACCATTTAAAAAATCATCCTGTTCGCTAAATTTCAAAGGTTTGGTGTATATAAAAGCTGATTTTTTTTGAATAGTTCCGATTTTTCCTAATTCTTCTAATGCTTTTTTGGTATTTTCTTCAGCTTCGATATTAGAGCCTAAGCTGATTAGTGCCTCATTATATCTGTCAGCATCTGAGATTTCTACCAACACATTGTCGCAAAATCGAAGTGCGTAGGGCTTTTCTACACTCACACCGACCTCCATCACATATGGATTACGTCTAATTAATTCCCATATTCTTTCGGCAACAGTTTCTAGTAGTAAAAATCTTTGGTTCTCTACTAATTTGATAATGGCTTTGGTAAATACTTTATAATTCACCAAAAAATCAACATTATCGTCTTTAACCGCGCGCGCAGCATTGTATTTAAAAGTAAAATTAATTACTAAATCCTGTCGTTTTTGCTGTTCCCAATCGTTAAAACCGATGAATGCACGTAAGCGTAAGTTAACGACTTTTATTTTAGAAATTTTAGTAGCAGGGGTGCTAACTACTTGACTTTCAAAGATGTTCGCCTCCATTGACATAAATTATTTGTCCAGTAATAAATTGATTTGATACTAAAAAAACGACTGCATTCTGAATTTGTGCTAAATCACCAATAATTTGCAAAGGAATATCTTTGGCTTTTTTCCATAAATAATCTAAACCTTCCTCTTTAGGGGGTAAAACAAGCCCCGGCGCAATGCCGTTGACCCTAAAATTTGGTGCTAATTCCAATGCAGATATTTTGGTAAATTCGTGTAATGTTTTTTTAGATAAAATATAATCTAAATGAATGGTATCGTTTTGAGTTACTTTAGTATCTAATAAATTAATAATTAATCCTTTGCTTTTTTGTTGAGAAAAAGCTTTGGTCAGCCCATAGGCACTGACAAAGTTGATGTGAAAGTGATGAAACAGCAAATCATCGGAAGGGGTAGCAAAGTTAGATTGGGAAAAATCAGAGGCATTATTTACCAAAATTTCAATATCAAAACGCTCACTGATTTGTTCAAAAAATGCCGCCCAATCCTGTCGTACACCAAAGTTAAGTTGCACCGTTTCACAAACAACACCCAAAGCCTGAACTTCCTGTTGCGTTTGCGCTGCACGCTCTTTAGAGGAATTGTAATGTAGTAAAATGTTATAACCCATCTTCGCCAACTGCAAAGCAATCCCCTTACCAATACGATCCGAACCGCCTGTTACCAATGCTGTTTTTGCTACCATAAATGATTGTTTTCTTTTAGAGTTTAAAAGGTTAGAAAGTTACAAGGTTTTAAAGTTTTTCTTTTTTTAATAAAATCATATACACACTTATTCTTTTGTAAATCAAAAATATACAAAAGAATATTTGTTGTAACTAACAAACTAAAAGGCAATTTTATCTAAACACTAATTTTTTTGAATTTGCAAAATAATTAGATTAAACAGTTCATTTGATAAATGGCTTTTACTAAACACACGTTTGACATTTTTATGATAAATTAAAATTTACACAATCAGTCAATATTTACAATAAAAAACTGCTCAACATCAAATATTGAGCAGTTTTTTATGCAAATCAGCTTTAGTAATGCGGAAATAATAAGTGCCAAGTACTAATTAAATTTGCACTTTTTTTTTCTAAAGTATTGATTTTCATTTTTTTAATCAAACAAAGAGTAGCATTTAATTATTGTCTAATACTTAAATAGACATCAACTCTTTTTCTTTTGCACCAATTAGCGCATCCGTTTTTTTACTGTATTTATTGGTCAAAGATTGAATTTTCTCCTCTACATCCTTTCCAATATCTTCGGAAATTCCACCTTTTACCAACTTTTTTACATCTGTATTTGCCTGTTTTCGACTTTGACGAATACTTACTTTCGCATCTTCCCCAATACTTTTAATTTGTTTCGCAAGGCTACGTCTACGTTCCTCTGTCAATGGCGGAATATTAAGGCGAATCATTTCCCCATTATTTTGCGGAGTAATGCCTAAGTTAGCAGCAAAAAGAGATTTTTCAATCACTGGCAACATCGCTTTTTCCCAGGGTTGTATGGTTAAGGTACGTGCATCTACAACAGAAACATTAGATACTTGCTGTAAAGGTGTATTTATGCCATAGTAATCAACATATATGTTTTTAAGCATACTTATTGAGGCTCTTCCTGCTCTCACACTGACCAGTTCTTTTTCCAAATGTTCAATGGCTGATTCCATAGACATTTCTGTAAATTCTAATAAATCATTAACTTCTTCCGTCATAGTTGTAATATTTTATTTAAGTAATGGCCAAAAAATACAGAACTTTTATAAAATAAACAAAAGTTCTGTATAATTCTAATGGTCATTTAGCTTTTTAGGGTAGCAATCAAAGGCTAGATTTACTTATCAACCAATGTTCCAACCGCTTCCCCCTGAATCACTCGGCGCAGGTTGCCGATTTGGTTCATGTCAAATACAATGATGGGAATTTCATTCTCTTGACAAAGGGTAAAGGCTGTTTTATCCATTACCGCCAAGTTTTTATTGATGGCTTCATCAAACGAAATGGTATCGTATTTTTGGGCATCGCTCACCTTTTCGGGGTCAGCCGTATAAATACCATCTACTCTTGTGGCTTTCAACACAACATCCGCCTCCATTTCTACTGCACGTAGGGCAGCAGCCGTATCTGTGGTAAAATAGGGGTTGCCTGTGCCTGCGGCAAAAACTACAATGCGTCCCTTTTCTAAATGTCGAATCGCGCGCCGTCTGATATAAGGCTCACATATTTTTTGCATTTCAATCGCAGAAACCAATCGCGTGTACAAGCCAATTTTTTCTAAGGTATTTTGCAGCGCAATTCCGTTCATCACCGTTGCCAACATGCCCATATAATCTCCCGATACCCGATCAATGCCCATATCTTTGGACTGTATACCTCTAAAAATATTTCCACCACCAACTACTATAGCTAACTGTATACCATCCAGCGCAACAATTTCTTTGATTTGCTGTGCATATTCCATAATACGTTGTGGCTCAACTCCAAAGTCTTGTTGTCCCATTAGTGCCTCTCCACTTAATTTGAGTAACACTCGTTTATACTTTGGCTGTGAATTGTTAATAGTACGTGGGTTTTGCTGAATATTTGACTGTGTAACAATAGGCATATTTAGAAAATGTATTAATTTAGTTTAAAAAATATTTATATAAAAAGAAACAAAAGTATTTTTTTTATGGATAAATAATTAAGCCCTAAGCATTGTTTAATAGTTAAAAACTCGAACTAAAGTAATGATTATCAGCACTTTAGAAAAAAAGTATTACTTTATTTAACTTAGATACTTATTTATAAACTTGAAATTAAATTAGTATTTTTTTTTTATGTAAAAATAGGTCAAAAAAAAGGAGAGTTAAATAACTCTCCTATATTTACATAAATAATAATCTAATTAGCCAATAGAAATTCTTCTGAAACCTGTTACTTTCAAATCGCTATCAACCTCAGAAAGAAATTGCTTGACCGTTTTGGAACTATCTTTCACAAATTGCTGATTAACTAAGGTACTATCTTTGAAAAATTTCTTCAATTTACCCTGTGCAATTCTATCTACCAAATGGTCAGGCTTACCTTCTTGTAATGCTTGCGCTCGGCCAATTTCTAACTCTTTTGCAATAGTTTCTTGCGCTACTTCCTCTTCATTAACTGCAATAGGAGACATAGCAGCTACCTGCATTGCTAAATCACGTCCGATGTCATTGGCATTATCCAGATTTTTACTCAAACCTACTAATACACCAATTTTATTGCCTGCGTGAATATAAGGCACAACAGCATCGCTGCTTAGACGCTCATATTGAGAAACCTCAATTTTTTCACCAATCTTACCGATTTGCTCTGTAATCTTAGCACTTAACTGTGTTCCGCCCAAATCTAATTGTAATAATTCTTCTTTGGTTGCTGGAAAATGATTTAACGCTAAATCTGCTATTTCATGGGCAAAACTTACAAAATCTTCGTTTTTAGCTACAAAATCCGTTTCACAACTCAACACAATAGCAACGCCTTTAGAGGCATCAGTACTTGTTTTAGCAATAGCTGCACCTTCTGAGGCTGCTCTATCTGCTCTTTTTGCAGCTAATTTTTGCCCTTTTTTACGCAAATATTCGATTGCCGCCTCAAAATCGCCTTCAGATGCTTGTAAAGCTTTTTTGCAGTCCATCATACCTGCACCTGTTTGCTTTCTCAATTTATTAACATCTGCGGCTGTGATTTTAACACTCATTGATGATTTTTTTTTTAAAAAGTATGAACTAAGTTTTTAAATTAGGAGACATGAAATGTAAAACAACTGTTTCATTATGAATTGTTTAGGTTGATTTTAAACATCAACTAACTTCAAACATAAAATTAATTTATTTTTAAAAAAGACAACCTAATTAGAGGCAATTTATGATACCTACTTTAACGAACAGCATTTTACAAAAAAAGGTTCACTATCTAAATAAGACATAGACACATACATTATTCTCATTATAGATAGTATACACCCAATCAATCCATTCACAAAAATAAACTATCTTCTTCTCCTAGAGCCGCGCGCATTTCTACGCTTGCCTTCCCCTCTATCTCCCCTAGTTTTTGGTGTAGGATTATCAGCTTGTTCTTTTTCTCGCTCTTGTAATCCTTCTCTAATGGCATTTACCAAAAAGCTGGTAATGATAGCAACCGATTTAGAAGCGTCATCATTTGCAGGAATCGCAAAATCAACCTGTTGCGGGTCAGAGTTAGTGTCTACCATTGCAAAAGTACCCAAGTTCAATTTCTTTGCCTCTGCCAATGCGATGTGTTCATGGCTAATATCCACAATAAACAATGCTGCAGGCAAACGATTTAGATTGGCAATTCCACCTAACACTCTATGCAATTTCTCGCGCTCCCTAGACATCACCAAACGCTCTTTTTTGGTTAGACCTGTTGCCGATTCTTCAGAGAGCAACTTTTCAATATGTTGCATCTTTTTGATAGACTTGCGAATAGTCACAAAATTAGTTAACATCCCTCCTAGCCAACGCTCAGTAACAAAGGGCATTCCTACCTCTTTGGCAGCATCAGCCACAATATCCTTTGCTTGCTTTTTGGTGGCAACGAACAAAATTTTACGACCAGAACGTGCTATTTTTTGCATAGCTTTGGCTGTTCTAATCAAAGACTCATTGGTTTTGTTTAAGTCAATGATATGAATTCCTTTACGCTCCATAAAAATGTAAGGTAACATTTTTGGGTTCCATTTCTTTTTCAAATGACCAAAATGTACGCCTGCATCTAATAATTCTTGATATGGAATAGCTTCCATAAATATGATTTTATTTTTTGATTTCTAGTAAAAAAATAGTTTTTGTCAACAACATTTAGCAAAAAATTAAATAGGCTAACATGATTATGTGAGTACTAAGACAAGCATAAAGCGTTAATAATAAATACTTTATTTCAAGTCTCCTGTCTCACATCTTATGTCTATGCTATTAACGCTTGCTAAATTGTGTTTTCTTACGTGCTTTTCTTAAGCCCGGCTTCTTACGCTCAACAACTCTTGAGTCACGAGTTAAAATACCCAATGGCTTCATTGGTATGCGATATTCAGGATCATCTTTCAATAAAGCTCTTGCAATAGCTAAACGCACTGCTTCTGCTTGCCCTTTAACACCGCCTCCTTTCACATTCACTTTTACATCATACTTGCCTTCCGTTTCTGTCAATTTAAAAGGCAATACAATATTATCTCGCAGGTGAGCAACCGTAAAATATTGCTCATAAGGTTTTTTGTTGATGATGATTTGACCAGTGCCATGTGATAAAAAAGCGCGAGCTACAGCAGCTTTTCGTCTTCCTACCGAATTAAATTGGCTCATAATTAAAATTCAATTTTTTTAGGTTTCTGTGCTTTATGAGGATGTTCTTCGCCTGTATATACAAACATTTTTTTGAACATTTTGCGTCCAAGCCTATTCTTAGGCAACATTCCTCTAACTGCTTTCTCAATAATTGCTATCGGCTTTTTCTCCAACAACTCTTTGGGCGTAACTCTTTTCTGCCCGCCCGGATAGCCGCTGTAGGAAACGTATTCTTTTGCACTCATTTTGTTGCCAGTAAATCGCACCTTATCCGCATTGATTACAATTACATAATCCCCACAATCAATATGTGGTGTATAAGATGCCTTGTGTTTGCCTCTCAAAATGGTAGCAATAGTAGTTGCAATACGTCCAACTACCAAACCTTCCGCGTCAACAATATGCCAATCACGCTGAACGTCCTCTTTTCGTACCGATATGGTTTTATAACTTAATGTATCCACTTGTATTAAATTTTTATCTAAATGGTGCGCAAAGATAGCTTTTTTGTTTTAGTAAAACAAGTGTTTTTTACAAATTGTGTAAAATCACTATAACTAACTGCCTAGTTTTCAGCTCAAATTTCGCACTTTTTTTTTAGTGTATTTATTTTTGTACAAACTAGATACCTATCACAACTTTCCCTGTTTCATCAAGTTTTACATTATTCGATAGCACTTTGTTCTTCAAAAAAAAATCAACAACCATTATAAAAAATATATTACCCACTACTTATCAATAAATTAAACAACAAAAAAACAACCAATTAGCTTACTTCACTTTTTTCAACACTTTCGCATAGTCCATTTAAGCTTTTTTTCTTTATCAAAAATTATCCAATTTCTTTTTTTGGCCTTTTTTTTGCTCTTTTATGAAACAAAACGCTTTCACAATCGTATGTTTTGAACTGTAAGCTATAGCTTGATGATTACTTCACAAAAAAATAATCATCAAAGTTAAATGGTCACTAGAAAGTTTATGGGTTAGACCCTCGCATATCAGCAAAACATCTCCAATATGAAGCAACTGCTAATGACTTTCAAAGATTGTTTGTCCCCTTATGATATAACAATCTTTGAGAGTTCTACCAGTTTCCTTTCTTAAAAATCCACCTTATACATTCCCTTTATTTTTATGATCCAACTTATGCACATTTTATCACCTTATTTATACTAGTTTATTTATTTAAAAAAGAATATACTAGTAATAATAAGCACTGTGGATATGTGGAAAAAAATGTGGACAAATTCTTGCTTTATTCATTATTAATATTTTGGACATAGTTATCCACATGTTATCAACATGCTAAACTATTGATAATCAATTGAATGAATAGTTATCCACATTTTTGTTAAAAGTTATCCACTGAATAAGTTTTTGCTAATACTGAAAGAATAAGTGGGCAAAACCTGTGTATAAAAATGCTAAAGAGTGTGTATTTTTTTAGAGTAATCAACATTGTGGATAAGTGGATAACTTTGTGGACAATTATCCACCATTACTAAGCAAGTTATCCACATGCTATTTGAATAAGTTGTGGATAAGTAAGCTAAAAATGAGATTGATTATCTGATAGATGTGTATTTTTTAAATTGCAATGTTAATAACTTTCCCTTTTCCCTAGACTGCTAAATCATAAAGGTAATACTTCAAGTAAACAATGTTAATGCTTTGATTTAGTGGGCACTAGCTTTTCTTAGATGGGAGACTTGAGATAGGAGACGTGAGATTTAGTTTAATTATTATAGGAGTATTAAAAGGTTGTCTTGATTTCATTTTTTGGCTAAAAATGCAGTTTTCGTTCCCCAATTTTACCTTATTTATTAGTACGAGCTTTTGCTATGCCCCTCAAAAAACGCTACATTTGGAAACAAAGCCTGTCCTTTTCAGCTTCAAAAACGAAAATTAAGATAATACTCTAAGAAGGAATTGATTCTTAAATTTTAAAAGGGTACACAAATTAAAACAATAGTTTCTTTGAATGTGGAGTTGGTTTGTTTAGGGGGGAAATGTGTTTAAATACTACTGAAGCCCTCGCCGAAAATAGGGTCTGAAACTCCATGATTGCCTTCGGCGACTTACTTTT
>JAHDHV010000180.1 GCA_020631155.1 Bacteroidota bacterium
CGCTTTGCTACCGATTTTTGACCTGCTCGCGCTTCTTTTTCGTAAAACAGATTCATGAATCTGCTTTACGAAAAAAAGATGACTTTTATATACCCTTTTAAAAGAAATTAGAATTATTGAGTTGTTAGGAGCGTTTTCATGCCAATTTTTAGCGAAAAAGTTTCACAGCCTTGATTTTTTTCTTTCTTTTTTTATCAAGAAAAAAAGGAAAAAAACGTAGGGCAAAGGACACTTTATAAGATTAAGGTGAATAGCTCTTATAGGAAAACCCTTTTTTTTGACACACTCATTTAATTTAGGTTGTTTAACGCCTTTGCCTAAAGTTTTTTTACATTTATTTAAGTTCACAGTGCTTTTTTTTGGTAATGACACAAAAAACAAGTCTTTTTTTAGTGGTAAAAAAACAAAACTGCTGGATGCTTTTCATACACTCTTTCTAGTTCAAAAGTTTCTTCCAATGAGTCAAAATTCCACTCATCGAAATTTCTTATTCTAAGTAAGTAGACAAAATTAAACAACTATTATGCTTGATATAAACCCCTGATAGTCAACAAACTACCTCGCATCTCAAATCTTATATCTAAGTACTTAGTAGTAGCTTTTGCATCCATTGTTGAGTTTTTTTCTTTTCAAGAAAAAATCAATTTCCCTTTACAAATTAACAAAAAATAGGGAATAATGGTGCATGAAAATGGCTAAAAATCTTAGCGAATTAAAGACAAAACGCCTTCCCAAACTTTTTCTTCGTCTAGGGCGGTAATGGTTTTGATGTAATAGACATAGATGCCTACATCTTGCGGTTTGCCATTGACGTAACCATCCCATTCTAGTTCGTTTGCAGAGCCAACAAATACGGGCTTTCCCCAACGGTCATAAATGCTAAATGCTGTAATTTCTTTAATGCCGCGTGTATCAATCACTTGGAAAACATCATTCATACCATCCTCATTTGGTGTAAAGGCTGTTGGTACCAACACATCAATAAAGTTGGTTACTTTTATGCTGACTGTATCTACTGCCTCGCAGCCGTTTTCGTTGCGCGCAGTGAGGGTGTAAAGGGTGGTTTGTAAAGGTTCGGCTGTAGTTATGCCGCTATTAGGTGTTTCTAAGCCCACGGTTGGACTCCAAGTTAGGGTACCATCTCCTGAACCATTCAATACCGTAAATTCTCCTACATTAATAGAAGTTGCTAAACCTGCATCAACTTCGGGTGCTTCATCAACAGTGACGGTGACGCTTTGTTCTTCCGAAAAACAACTATTACTGATGGTGACGGTGTAGGTTGTTGTCACATCAATACTAGCTACAGGATTGGCAATGTTCGGATTACTTAAACCAATAGTAGGTGACCAACTGTAGGTTTCGCCCCCACCTGCATTTAACATAGGTGTTTCATCACTGCAAATTTCTACATCTTCTGAAATCGTTGGATTTAAAAATGGAACAACTTCTACTCGCACCGAATCGGTATTTTCGCAACCATTTTCATCCGTAATATGCAATACGTAAATTCCTGTTGCTGTAGGGCTTATAGAAGGACTAAGGTTAGCCGTTTCATTTAAACTAGGTCCTGTCCACTCAAAACTAGCTATATTATTGGCTATATCTGTAGGTTCTAAGGTAATGCTTTCTTCGGCACAAACTTGGGTATCTGCCATGAGAGTTAGTCTAGGGGTTGCGTGAACGGTAACGGTCGTTTGTGTGGTGCTGATGCAGCCATTGGGATCAGTAACAGTGACTTGGAAGGTAGTTGTGCTAGTGGGGGTTGCTATTGGTTTGGCGGCCTCTGGCGAATTGACTAAATCACTTGGCGACCAGTTGTAGGTGTAGGCAATGTTAGGAACATCAGCAGGATTGGCAGTAAGTTCTATGTTGTCGCCTTCGCAAATTTCGGGGGTAGATGGTGTAATTTCAGCTGTAAAAGCGGGATAGATGGTAAAATTTTCGGTAAATACATCTACACAACCATTGTTACTTTCTACGGTTAAAGTAGCTGTATAATCTCCAATATTTTGATAAGTATGACTGGCATTAGCAGTGGTAGCGGTATTATTTGCAGAGTTAGAATCGCCAAAATTCCAAGTGATATTAGAGGCTGTGGCCCCTGTTATTTGAGTTGAAAAATTAGTAGGTACACCAATGCAAATGGCATCAATACTAACCTCTGCTTTGGGCGCAGGATATACCTCTATCTCTCTACTCATTGTATGGATACAACCTAAATCTGTGGTTGTGGTTAAGGTTACGGTATACATTCCACCAACTCCATACTCATGTGTTGGATTTTGAACATCGGAAGTGCCTTCATCCCCAAAATCCCAATTCCAGCTATTTACATTTCCAAAATTAGTAGAAGACATATCTGTAAAAGGAGTAGCTTCACTTGCACAAACAGGGGTATAGTCAAAATTACTGACTAGGGTAGGGTAAATTTTTACCTCAATAAAAGCAGTATCCGTACATTCTTCACTTGGTTCAGCAATTAAAGTTACATTATATGTACCTGCACTGGGATAGGTATAATTTGGGCTTTCTTCATTAGAAATATTATCGGCCTCACTAGCTGAGGGATCGCCAAAATTCCACTGATAACTTGTAGCTCCAATACTGGTATTTCTAAAATTAACAAGAAAATCCTGACAGTCAGTAAGCAAATA
Source organism: Bacteroidota bacterium (assembly GCA_020631155.1). Lineage (GTDB taxonomy): Bacteria > Bacteroidota > Bacteroidia > Chitinophagales > UBA2359 > JAHDHV01. The sequence continues at coordinate 2,658 of JAHDHV010000180.1, forward strand.
AGTACCATCAGCCGTTAATTCTGCTTCTTCAATAGCAGCTTCTACCACCTTACAATCTGTTACATTAAATTGCAAATCTCGGCGCACTGTGCTCAATGCTTGTCCATTTCGATAATCTGTTACACAAACGCCAACAACATACTGCCCCATGTTTGTAGGCGTTCCTGTTAATAGGCCTGTTTGTGGATCAATAGCTAAAGGTGTGTTTCCACCTAAAGGATTACTTGCACTATAGCCGGCTCGCCAATTTACAATATCATAAGGTGGCGGAGGTGGAAAACGGCAAGGGTCGAAAGGGTCTTCTGAATCGGCACGAAAAGCTGGGCAAGTTTGGCTGCCTCCTACAATGGGAGCGCAAAGGCTATATACTAATGAGTCACCATCGGTATCTGTGGCAGGAAAGGGAATACGCAATAAGGTATTGGCACAAATTACGGTAGGTGGTGTATTGACAAATATAGGAGAGCTATTTTGACATTGCCCGCCCCCCGGATGTGGAATAACAGCTAAATAAGAAGAACCTGTATCATCAGGTCCCAGAATATTGGCGATTGTTCCATTGCGGCTGTAACGCTGATAAACAACAGTATAATTGCCTGCTGTATTAGGCAATGTAATGGTTGTACGGTAAGTAGCTTGTGCTAAACATACATCGGGTAGCGTTTCGATGCAAATACTTTGTGGTGGCTCTACCGAAATAGAATCTGACCAAAATACAGTCACTCCATCAATGGGTTGAGTATTATTTTCATCAAAAACATAAATAGATGCAGGATTATCAAATGGTGTATTTGTATTAAAAGTACTTTGAGGACCTGGAATGCAATCTCTATAGACAATTAATCTAATTTCATAGCGATTATTTCCAATACATTCATAAGTCATTTCTCCCCCTACAATATGGGCAGCTTTAATATTTTGCACATCAATAAATAGAAATATACAAAAAAATAACAAGGATAACTTTTTCATGATGTTTGAGCTTGGCTTGTTACGAATTACCCGTTCCGAATTACGAATACTCGTTCCAAAATTACGAATGGTAAGTTTCAAATAATTTGCTTTTCAAGCAAAAAAAAATGTATTTTTTGTACCAATAAATAAGTACTACACAATAATTAAACGGGACTCTTTGTTTGATTAAAATAATGAAATTCAATACTTTAGAACAAAATTGTGCACAATTAATTAGTGCTTGGCACTTAATGAGACTGAAAAAATAAGCAATTCTTTTTCAAATAGAACAAAAATTGGGAATTTAGTTTAGCATTTTGTCATATAGTCAGTGTTTAAGCTCAATTTGTAGCTGTGAAATAGCTAACTCATAATTAATAAGCATAAATAAGTGTTCAGTAACTGAGCAAAGTTACTAAAAAAGGTAAGCAAGTGGTGTTTAAAAAAAAGTCTTGTTTATACTATATCTTTCAACATAAAAAACGTTTTTGTCATCCAAAGTGTTGCTTTTACTACAAATCATTGTTTTTCACATCTTATGTTTTACGTCTCATTTAAATAACTCTAAATAAGCCTTTTGTTGTGCACGTACCGAGTATTTTTGTTTGACTGTTTGATGTCCAGCCTCACCTAACTGTTGCCTTAGCTCAACCGATTCAATGAGTAAGTGCAGCTTTTGTAGCCATTCTTCCGAATTACTTGCCCAAAAGCCATTGACTCCATCCTCCACAATATCGGCATTAACCCCAACAGGTGAAACAACCGCAGGGATACCTACTGCCATATATTGCAAAGCCTTGAACCCACATTTACCTTGCTCCCAAATGGTATCGTCCATCGGCATAATACCAATATCAAAGACTAGTAATGCGTCAATTTCGTTAGTTCTGTTCCAAGGAATAAATTTTATAAAAGGAAGGTTAGTTTCAGGTGCTGCATTAGAAATAATATGAAATTCTAATACATATTGTTGAGACAATTGTTGGAGAATAGGATACATTTTAGGCAGATAAACCATTGTAGTGACGGAGCCTGTCCAACCGATTACAATTGTTTTTTTAGCCTGATGTTGTTTGCGGCGATTATGCTGTCGTAGTAAATCAATGGTGGTGGGAATGTAGACCACATTTTGATTGTATTGCCTTGCAAATTGGCTTAAAAACTCATTGCCACAGGACACTTTGTGCGCCCAAGTACAGAGTTTTGCGGTTTTCTGATGATTTCGGAGCCAAGCAATTAGGGGATTTTTAGAAACAGTACGCGGAATCCAAATTGCATCGTCAAAGTCTACAATCATTTTTTTGCCTAATACCTTTGTTATTACCCATTCCAAAATGGGTGGTCCAATCAATGCAGCCTCCCGATAGACAAATACAAAATCATAGGACTGTAGTTTAAATAGTAACAATAATCGCTTGCTAAAGGCTTTCAGTACCCCTATTATTTTAGGTAAAGTTTTTCCTTTTTGATATAATATTTCATTTGTTTTTTTATCTAAAAAAGGAAAAATGCTGTACTGATAGCCGTTTTCCGCTAAAAAGTCAAGGTATTGCTCGTAGCGAAAACGTTGCCCGGGTGCAGTATCGTGAGGGTATGGGCAAAGGATGGCGATTCTTTTCTTAGTGGTAGTAGTAGGTGACATGGTGAGCGTGAGGGGTTAGTTTAGTTTTTTGTAGTATTCGTCAATATTTTTGCAGTGTAGCAAAATGGGACGTTGGGTTAAAGTAGTGTGGTTAATATTTTCTAATTCTTCTTCCATAATTTGATTTATCTGTCCATCTACAATAATTTGCTTATCTTTTTCATCAATATCTCTTTGACTTAAAAACTCTAATGCGAGTGCAAACAGTTTTAAAGAAGGCAGAGGCGGCGTATCAACAACAATAACATAATATTGATTCGCTTGGTAAAATGCTTCTTCTTCTTGTTTACTAAAACTGCAACGCAGAAAGATTTCTCGTAGAACAGTGTAACTATCTAGCAATTTTGTTTTTAACTGCCAATTACGAATTTGCTGGGTAATTTGCTGATTTATTGGAGTTCCTTTATTGATTTTTTTTTGTTTAAAACCTTGCCAACCTTTTAATTCAATGAAGTCAAAACGATTATGCTTGACCATAATTTTTAGACCATCACAAGATTTATATTCCGCTTTTTTTAAGGGCTTCAACATAAAACTTTTACTCTGTAATATCTTTTTTTTAAGTTTATCTTTCTCTGTAGGATCAGCTATATTTATTTTTTCATCAATATAATCCAATACTTTTTTTATTTCTTTTTCAATACCTTCTTTTGGCTTTTGATGGAGTACATTTTTGGTTTCATCAAAATCAATCACTTCTATTTCTGCTTTTTTGCAGCAACTCTCCTTGAGTTCTCCTATTTTTTTAATGGAAAAAAAGCCCTTTTTAATTCCTAAGTCCAGTAGTTTTTGTAACATAAATCTTTTTTGTTGTTTACTGTGAAACCAAATACATCATGGGTTCTGTAAGTTTTTCATATAAAGCACTTAGTTCATTAGATACTTCTCTGATATTAGCAGTTCCTTTTTCAGTATGTTCTGCTAAATACACCTCAAACTTATCCAATATGCCTTTTTCTTTGCTATAAAAGCGTATGGCTTCTATCAAGTAGGGGCTGTGTGAGGTAATGAGTACATAAATATCATTTTTCACTAATTCTGTAATTATATCGGCATATTGCAACTGCCATTTGGGATGTAGATGTACTTCTGGCTCATCAATAATCAGCAAACTTGTTTTATCCAAAATATTTGCCCCTAATAATAACTGAATGATGCCAAATGCCTTCGTTCCTGATGCTGTATTTTGGGCTTTAACAGTAACTTTGTCCTTATTTTTTTGAAAAACAAAATCCTCTAGCCCCTGATTAAAGCGCATTTTTCCTTGTATAATATCGGTTATTTTATCTACTAAAGGATTGGCTTCTGCCAATAATTCAGCATAATGAGCATTTCCGAGCTTATCTATCAAATCTTTGATGTGTAAAGATAACAACCCATTATCAAAAAAACGGGTATTTTTGGGATCGTCAAATTCTAATAAGGTTTTGGCTTTTTTTAATACATTAAATAGTTGTAAATAAATAGGTGTTTCTATAAAAATAACATCATCAAAATACAATTGCTGTTGCTGTACATCAACTTTACTTACTTTATTGTTTTCAATGGTTGCTTGAAAAATAGCCTTATCTTCTTCTTGCCAAATAAGAGTAGCTGGTTTTTCCACATATTTATTATTAATGTTACTGTAAAACTCTGATACCAATACTTTTTGTAATGCACGAGGGATGATTTCAGATAGGTTGTCGGGTTTAGACAACAAATGTAGTAGTTCTTGTAAAGCTTCTAAAAAAGTCTCAACAAACAAAAAATAATTATCTATATATAATACATTTAAATATTTCTTTTTAATTAAATTCTTATTACGAATTTTCATATCATTTAGTAAAGCAATAATGGCACGTACTTTATCAGTTGTCTCATTTATTAATTCTTCATTTAAGAAAAAACTATTATCACATAACAAATCTATATTTTCACTAAACCAATTTATCAAGCTTTCTAACTCTTTTAATTTTTCATATAAGCTACCCTTATCACCTGCTACGGAGATATCTAATGTTGAATCTATGGTTGCTTCAAGCAACTTCCAATATTGATTTTCCTTACTAATCAACTTCCTAATCTGCACAGCCCTACCCTCTCCTAAATCCTGTCCATATCTACTAAATGCTTTAATCATGGCAAATAATAGCTTACCTACAGTGCTTTTACCTGTATCATTTTCACCACCTATTATGGTCAAGCCTTTTAGTTGTACATCAGCCTGTTCTAGTAAGCCTATATTTCTAATTTCAATTTTCATATATATTTTTCAAGAAAAAAGTAAAAAACCTTTAGCATTTCTACTAAAAAAAATAATTCATGAAAATACGAAATCTCCATGAATTATTTTACTTGATAATGGGAATTTATCCCAAATCATTTTTTTTAATTAGAAAAGATAATATAATATAGTTCTGTCAAACAGTAGATAAAAAGCTTCTCTAAATAATTAACCATACATAAACATTTAATTATCAATTATTTACAACTAACACTGTTGTTGCAGAAATCATTCATCAAAAAATTTATCTAATCACCGATCACTAATCTACGAATCACGAAACAAGTGCTTGATAGATACCAATTGTTTAATTGAATGGTACACTCTTTAAAATATAAACATTCTCCTATCTATCATTCCCTGTATCTTCAAATTCTTCATCATAAACAGGCTCATCATCAAGGTAACCGTCATCTGTGTCGAAGATTTGAGCAGGTTTGTTGTAAGTCGGCGAAATGCTTGGACTTGGTGAGGAGGTAGTACGTGGCGTTGTGGTGCTGGAGCGAATAATGGTTGGGCTACTGGAGCGAATGACTGAGGATGAGGACGAACTGCCTCCGCTAGAATAGCTTGATCGCGACATGCTATTGCTTCCCTCGCTGATACCATATTTAATGCCACTGCTACTTGGGCTTGGGCTACTATAAGTGCTGCTGCTCGAACTACGGTAAGTACTACCCGAACTATAAGAGGAGGAACTGGAATAACTGCCTGAACTACCACCTTTGTAGGTCTCGCTGCTAATGCCGTAATTAACTGACGGTTTACTTGGCTGTATAGCTCGGCTGCTGCTAGTACTACTGCTTATGCCATAGCTACTACTACTTGAGGAGGGAGTACTTGAGGAAGATGTATAAACACCCGGCGTTACTTTTTTATAGGTTTCGGAAGAAATTCCATATTGTACACCGCTTGACGTGCTTGGTGTTGAGGCACGATAAGTTGAGCCATCGTCGTATTTTTTATTGCCTTGTCTATCTACGCTATAGCTGTCACTAATGCCATAACCGCGCCCTTTTGTGCCTGTTACATCCTTTCGAGTGGTAGTTGTGGTGCTACTGCTACTACTTGTTGAGATAACTGCTTTGGTGGGGTCAAATTGATGCGTTTCTTCTTTGGAATTTGACGAGGAGGTTATCCATTCACTATCGTTTTGGTCTTCTTCGGCAACATCTTCATATATATAGTTGGCTTTCCCCTTTGTATCATACACAATATAAGATACTTGACGCTTCGTTGGTTTTTGTATAAATACTTTTTTCTTGATGTAGTGCGCCATTTCCGTACCCTTCAAATTTTTGTGCATTTTTTGTGCAATGTTCATAAAACTGATATTGGTTTTATCACGCACATACACATTGGCTTTACTGTCCATCAGCATTTGCAAAATAGCTAACTTTTGAAATTCATTGGCAGAGCTATAGTTGTCGAACATAAAGTGTAATGGAGTACGTCCACGCTGGTCTTTGGCAATGAGATGCGCTCGTTTTTTGATAAGCAATTGTGTTGCTTCCACCTTTCCCCACTTAACCGTATGATGCAGTGGTGTCATCCCCACTTTATCATGAGCGTTCACATCGGCTTTTCGTCTAATGAGAGCCTCCATAACGGGAATATTGCCAAAAATAGCGGCGAAATGTAAGGGTGTATGTCCTTGTTTGTTGACCGCATTCACATCCGCTTTTTGCCGCGCTAGTTTTTTAACAACAACTTCTGAGCCTGTGTAAACCGCATAATGTAATGGTGTAATCCCCTCAGGACAAGCAACGCAGGCGGTTAGTTTATCATTAAACATCCGCTTCTCCAAATCAGGCTTTTTACTGAGCATATAGTTCAGTATATCCATGCTTCTCTCATAATTATTATGCATTTCATCCTTGCCCCAAAGCAAATCAATAGCCGAGAAAATAGGTGTTCCTTCCTTTAAACTTTGCACATTAATATCTGCCTTTCCTTTAATTAATTTTTTAATTAATGGCAAATCATAATTTTTAATGGCATAAAATAGAGGAGTTTTACCTGATTTATCTCGGAGATCAACATCTTTTCCTAAATAAATCTGTTTTTTAATGAATTTTTTCATCTTTGGCCATTCCTTTTCTTCCGCCAAAGCATCGAATTTTTCATTTATCTCAAACTTGGGAATTGCCGCTTCGTCCTCCACTTTTTGAATTTTCAAGCGAGTTTCTTCCTGTTTATCTATACTTTGCTGTTCTGTATTGTTTGCTACTTCCCCCTCTGTTTCACTGCTCCAACAAGCAGCAAAAAATAGTAGTGATAAACCTAATAAAACAGCAGTGATTAAATTTTTCATAAGAGATGATATATCAATAATAATTTTGATGTATTGCGCCGTTTTTTGATTAATTGTAAATAATCTATGTGCTTATATCAACTTAATAAAGTCATTAAAAGTTGCATAAAATGTGTTTTTAGAAAACAAAGTTAGTCACTAATTTGCTATTTTCATACCAAATTAGCTTTAACACTTATTTTTTATATCAATAATTATTAAAAAGCCCAAAATGAGCATGTTTTTTACAATTATTTTCTAGTATTAATCCTTAGTATTAGGGGAATACTACATTGAACCATAAAACCGAAGTGATTTTGTTTTGTACAAGGCGAAAAATGTAAGTATAATGGAGTTCTGTGAGGCTTTTCAACCTCCTAGTACAAGGCAAAATAACAAAGGGGACTGCTTCAATTGCTTAATTGATTACTGTAGAATTACTTAATCAATAAGGCTTAAATTTAGCCTTCTAAAACCTTTTTTAAAAGATTAGAGTTAACTATAAGTTAAGCATTTATCAATAAATGAACAAGTTTTTTTAACATCATTAAGCTATGTATTTCTAAATCCCATTTTTGCAAAGCTCTATCTGCTTCATGTTGCTAATAATCATTGTCATGACTTGGCCAAATGTTAAGGTCACGTATTTATAGGATGATAGAGATAATTCATTTTTTAATTTAATTTCATAACTATTGTGAATTTATTTTTTTCTAAAAGAAAATATACTGATAAGAAAATTATTAAAGCATTACTAGATGGTAATAGTGAGCAAAACAAATGCCTGTATTTTTTATATAAAAAACAATTCCCAATTACTTCTAGGTATATTACCCAAAATAATGGCACAACAGAAGAAGCGAAAGAAGTATTTCATGCTACTATGACCATCTTTTATGAACAAGTGAAAAACAAACAGTTTGAAGCTAAGGAACATGAACCCACTGTCGCCAATTTAATTCAAATGATTGCTCAAACAATTTGGCATAGCAAACTGCCTGCAACCCCTACAGCCAATTCAAACAACAACCATAAGAAGATGAATAAATCAACTTTTAAAAAAGTACAAATAGCCATTGAACAATACGAGCAAACCAATATGTTGTTGGGTATACTAGATGGGCTAGGAGAAGATTGTAAAAAAATATTAACTTATTATTTTTACAAAGGCTGGTCTATTCCTATGATAACGCGTGCTATGGGGTCTAAAAACCCACACAATATGCGGAATAAAAAAAGCAAGTGCCATCAGCGATTAAAAGATTTAATTAAAAACAATTCGTCTATTCGTCCATTGTTAGATGTGCGACAAGAGATTTGAGATTTTTGGATTGCAAATATGTTGGCCTCACTATTGAAAAAACCTTTTAGAGTGTGTCAAGAATTTAGGGAATCGCAAAGTTTTTTTTATATGAAGGGAAAAAT
>JAHDHV010000181.1 GCA_020631155.1 Bacteroidota bacterium
AAGATCAAGGCAAATAGCTATTATATGAAATCCCTCTTTTTCTGACACACTCATTGAATGTTTATTTAAAAATGCTTAACGAATTTTGAACAATAACAAAAGAAAATAGTTGCTGAAAAAAATGTATTTTTTGATTTAAACAAGCCTACTATATTGCTGTCCTAAATATACCCCTTTTAACTAATTCCAAATCTTCATTATTTTGAAAACCTATCAACCGTTTTGTGCACAATTTTTGATCATTTTGCTATGGGTACTTTTGTTTATACCTGTTTTTGCACAAAATAATTATAAAAAGCTAACTTTTTTTGATCATTCCATTGATACGCGACAGTCTACAACAGACTATTGGATAGATGATAATAGACAAGAGGCTCGCTATTTTTTATATCAACATGAAGGAAGAATGACAGAAGATGTAATTGATGAGTTTCGCAAAATGCAGATTGAATACATTACCTATTTACCTTATGATGGTGCACTTTTAAAAATGAATATTGATGTGTATAAACAATTGAAAATCAAGAAAAATGTCGCATTTCTCGCTCCGTATTTACCCGAAGAACGCCTATCTAAAGATTTATCTGAAATCGTTGTTAATTTGGTAGAGGATAAAGCTATTCCACTAAATTTATTGATTTTTAAAAATGAAAATATTGATAAAGTTATTGTCGATATTCAGAATTTAGGAGGCAGTATTTTATTTTCTAATGAAACAGAACGCTATGTAAAAATAGGAATCAGTCTTGCAGCTTCACAAGTACAGGCATTGAGTGAGGTACAAGCCATTATTCGCATTAGTACAATAGATATTCCTGAGTTAAATAATGATAGAGCCACTAAAATCATTGGTATACCGCAAATTATACATTCTCTTAATTTAACAGGAAAAGGACAAAAAGTAGGTATTTGTGATTCAGGTATCGAAATTAACCATGAAGATTTTCAAAAAAATAATATTGATATTCAAGTACTGCCCGTTGCCACAGGCTATTTCAACGCAGGTACAGATGATGGTTTTGCCGATGACAATGGGCATGGAACCCACGTATCAGGCTCTATTATAGGAACAGGGCTAAATTCTAAGGGCAAATATCGAGGGGTTGCGCCCGATGCTTTACTGCATTTTCAAGCCGCGCGACACTATGCAGAGGGGATGCGTGCAGACGGAACACTCTTTGGCAAATCGCAATTGAGTGGTATTCCCAATGATCTGACAGAACTTTTTGACTCGGCTTATGTGGCTGGCGTGCGCGTTCACAACAACAGTTGGGGTGGGAAAAATACGGGGGAGTACAGCGAAAGTTCTCTAGAAATTGACCGTTTTGTGTGGGAGCATAAGGATATGGTTATCGTATTTGCAGCAGGCAATGAGGGCAAGGACAATGATGGTGATGGCGTGGTTGATTTGAGTTCGGTTTCTACGCATGGCAGTGCCGAAAATTGCATTGCGGTAGGTGCGAGTGAAAGCCTGCGTTTGAATATTACCTCTAAACAATTTATACGGAGCGCGCCTTTTGAAAAGGACAGTTTGGCCAATGATGTCAATGGTTTGTATGCCAAAAGCAGTCGAGGTCCGAACAGTCACAACCGTATTAAGCCCGATTTGGTGGCTCCCGGCACCTTTATCATTTCAACGCGTAGTCAAGAGATGGCGGATATTGGCTGGGGTACGATTAAATTATTCGATCATACTGCAAAAGATTCGATAGATAGAAAGTACATTTATATGGGGGCGACCAGCATGGCAACGCCTTTTGTATCGGGGGCGGCGGTTTTGGTGCGAGAGTATTACGCCCAGCAAGAAACCTTTAAAAATGGTTTTATTCCTGCTGCTTTAGTACATGCAACTTTGATTAATGGGGCGGTTGATTTGACTCCCGGACAATATGGTTATGGAAAATTTCAGGAGATTAAAAAACGCCCAGATAATGCACAAGGTTGGGGGCGTTTGAACTTGGAAAATAGTTTGAATCCTGCTAATGCACAGCTAAGTTTTGTTTACGACAGCCTGATGACGAAGGAGCAAGATGTTTTTTATTTAAAAATAGAAAATCCTGAAATTCCTGTTTCTGTAACTATGGTGTACCACGATTATCCCAATGAGGGCGGAGGTTTGGCCAATGATGTTGACTTAACGATAATTCCACTATTTAATAGCTTTACGGACACCATTTTCGCCAATAATCGCACGTCAATTGATCGGGATAATAATGTGGAAAGTATTTTGATAGACAGCCTTCAAGTAGGGTATTATCAAGTTTTGGTAAGGGCAGAAAACATTACCAATAATAGCGAAAATCTTAGTTGTGCCGCTTGCTTTCAACCTTATGCTTTGGTTGCTACTGCCGAGAATAGCCTGCAAAAAGGCTTTCCAAATGTTAAAAAATTAAGAAAGAAATTGAAAAAGAAAGCAAGGAAAAATAAGGCTTTAAAGAAATTGCTTAAATGAGATTTTTAGCTTTTTGGCTGTTTGGACTTTTTTTTTTTAGAGTAAACCCTTGTTTTTCAGTTGCTTATAATCTATGAGCCCATTGCATCAAAGTCGTAAAGACGCAAGATTTTGTGTTTCAATAATCCGAAATCTACAGATCTCCATCTATCCCCCAGATGCTTTAGTTTTGCTATAGCCCATATTTTTCAGCAAGTCTACAACGCGCGTTTTATGGTCGCCTTGCACAATGATTTCACCATCTTTAGCCGAGCCGCCGACACCGCATTTTGATTTTAGGGTTTTGCCTAAGTCTTTTAAATCGGCTTCTGTACCCACAAAACCCTCTATCAAAGTGACGGTTTTTCCTTTGCGCTTTTTTCGGTCTAAACGCACCTTCAAACGTTGCTCCGAAGGGGTAAGGGTTTGCTGTTCATCACTTCCCTCATATTCATATTCAAAATCGGGATTGGTAGAGTAAATAACTCCTTTTTTACGTTTATTTTTTTTTGCCATGGAATAGAAATTAGAAGTTAGAGATTAGCTTTTTAGCTTTTTGGATATTTAGCTTTTTGGCTTTTTGGATATTTAGACTTTAGAGCTAAATTGAATTTTCGCTCTTTATTTTATTTGTAAAAATAATAATAATTTCTTTAAATTTTTGTGTAGATTTGATTAATAGGTTGAAAGGTATTGGTTTTAAAATTCATTAAAAAAAATAAAAACCTTAAAACCTTCTAACTTTGCAACCTTCCAAACCCTAATAACCTTCCAAACTCAACAACTCATCAAGGTACAATGACTCGCAGGCTTTTAGGTTTGATTTCAACATCCATAAAGTTTGTTTCGTTGATGGCATCGCCGTCTATTTGTGTCCAACTTGCTTGTTTACTTTGAATGGTTGCTTTTTTAACTCGCTTGATTTGTGTTTGTCTAGCCCATTTAATTTTGCCCATTAACAATAAAATAAGTAGATAAAGCACACGCCATCGGGCAAATTCTTCCATTACATAAAGCTCTAGCCATCCATCACTCAAATCGGAATAAATAGGAGTTGGGCCAACATGATAACCGTATTGTCCCGAATTGCTAATGTTAATTAGAAAAGCTTTTGTTTCAAAAGACCCCTCATTGGTAGTTACTAAATAATCATTACCTTTATACGTAAAATAATTTTTGGCAATAAGTTTTGCATAACTATTAATGCCGCGTTTTTGAATACGAGCAAATTTTTCAGCTATCAATGCCTCAAATCCCATGCCTGCATTGCTGAAAAAATAATCGCCATTTAACACACCCACATCAATGGCGGAGGTTTGGTAGGCATTGATGCATTCTAATGCTTTTTTGGGATTGATGGGTAACCCTAACTTGCGTGCCAAACCATTGCCTGAGCCTGATGGTAGAATACCTAATACAACATTAGTACCAACGAGTTGACTTGCTACATCATTGACAGAGCCATCGCCACCCACAGCTACTATTGTGTCAAATCCTTGTAAAACCGCACTTTGTGTTATCTCCTTTGCATGACCCGCATAGTCTGTTACTTTGATGTGGATGTCAAACTGCTGTGTATTTAAGGTACTGCGAATCAGTTCAGGAAGTTTAAATTTTTGAGTAACCCCTGCAATCGGATTGATAACAAAAAGTATTTTTTTCAAAGTAATGAATTGTTTGGTAGAGACAATGTGTGAATTGTCTTTTTTGTTAAAGTATGGACTAAATTTTTTAAGTAACCCTGAGCGTTTTACAAAGATACAACCTAGATGTCAGATTTTAGATTTTTGCAGACTAAAGCAATTTTTTTTAAGCAAAATACTATTTTTTTGTTATATTAGAACTATGAAAAGTAAAATCCTATACCTACTAATTATGTGGAGTACCCTATTAATGGCTTGTAAGCAAACAGGCACAAACTCCACAGCAACAACACCTTCTGTTGACGAAGACACGACAACAGAAGTTACGGATAGCTCAAATGATATTGTAGAAGATATTGGTAATCAAGATGTTAGTGAATTAAGCAGTGAGCAATTAAAAAGAATTATTGGACAACGTGCGCGTGCAGTGCTGCAATTAATTGCCAAGAAAAATTTTAGTGAATTAGCACAAAAATATGTACATCCCGGCAAAGGAGTACGTTTTTCGCCTTATACCTATGTTGAAGTCGAAGAAGATATGGTGCTGTCAAAAGCAGAGCTAGAAACAGCTTGGGCAGATACAAGCATTCATCAATGGGGCTTTGAGGATGGTATTGGCGATCCTATTGAGCAGACTTTTAAAGAATATTACAGTAAGTATATTTATAATAAGGATTTTTTAAGCGCGAAAAAAATCGGCTACAATACCATTATTGGTAAGGGAAATACCATTAACAACAGAAGGGATGTCTATACTGATGCCATTATTGTAGAGTATCACGATGCAGGCTCAGAACAATACGGCGGTATGGATTGGGGAAGCCTAAGTTTGGCATTTGAAAAAAAGGACAATGAATGGTTGCTGGTTGCCATTATTCATAGTCAGTGGACGATATGAACTAATTGAGACAGGAGACTGAAACTTTGCTTATAAGATTGCCTTTTAGCTTTTTAGCTTTTGGATATTAGATGTTTATATATTTGGATATTTAGCTTTTTAGATATTTAGCTTTTTGGATATTTAGCTCTTTAGCTTTTTGGATATTTAACTTTTAAGTAACTAGACAAAATTAAACAATTATCGAATTTGTCATAAATCATTAATAGTGAGTTGATTATCTCATGTCTCAAATCTTATGTCTAAGTACTTAATTTTCATGAATTGGCTCTACGAATTTAAAAAAACAATAACTTATTATGTTTGCCTAAATTTTCTTGCCAATTGTAATGTTTTACCCATTGTTGTGTAGGGGTAGCGCGAATTTTTTCAATATTTTTCAAACAATGAGCCAATTTTTCTACTAATTCGTCAAAAGTATTGTAGAGGTGCGTTTTATGTTGGTTGTTGGGCAAATGTTCAGGATAAGCAAGGCGATTCGGGAGAATTGGATAAGTGTTACAATACATTGCCTGAACAATACTGCCCCCAAAAAAATCTTGGACAGAGGTAACTGGCAAAATATCTGCCTGCCAAAGCCATTTTGCATATTCAGAAAATTCAGATGCATAAGCGAACTGCACAATACGACTACCTAGACGTTTTTTAGCTTCCAAAAAGATGCCAGGAGACTGCTTAAATCGTTCCCCCAAAATAGCTACTTCAAACGCCAAACCTTGTTCCGCTAATTGAAAAAGGGCTTTAAAAAAGAGTTCAGGACACTTATCATATTCCCAACGATGATTCCATAAAATTAAAGGAGTTGTTTTTTTTTGGTGTGTAAAATGCTGATAAATATCAAATTTTTGCAAATCCATTCCCAAATGCCATACCTTGCTTTTGGCTTCAATAGCTTTAATGGTAGATAAATTTTTATGATCGGGAAATGCTTGTAAAAAGGTAGACAGAGCATCCAAAAAAGAATTTTGATGATAATGCGAATTGAAAAATACCCTATCAGCAGCTAAAGCAGAGGTATAATTAATAAAGCTGTAATGATTGTCCCGTTGTAGTTTCACATCAGCATCGCTTGGCGACCAAGGATAGGTCAATTGGTTTTCATGAAAATATATAACCGTTGGAATTTCTGCTGTTTGTTGACGAGTGAGTGCGAGAAAAGTACTCAAATCCAGCATATCACTCGCCAGTAAAAGGTCAAACTTAGTGGGTAGTGCGCCCATTTTCTCCGCCAAAGTCACCGCAGCACCATACATGCGCCACTTCCAATAGCGACCCGGCAAGGTGAGCAATTGTACCTTATGTGAACTGTATTGGGCAAATCCCTCTGCCCAAGCTGCATGAGAGCCAGTAAAAAAGGGTTCAAGCAGAAGAATTTTCATGTGGATTGGACTTTTTTAGTAAAAGTTGATTCGTATATTTGTAATTCGCATTATAGGTAATCTAATGCGTTTTGGTCATTGTAGAAGGGATACAAATGATGAAATCTGCTAAATTTTGCGATTCTTCGGCTAATTCGTTAACATTTTCTTGTTCAATAGTAGAAATGGTTAAAATTTTTATTTCTGGAGTTGCTTTTTTCAAATACCAAACAATGCCTTCGTAATTATCCGAATGATAAGCACCATTGTAATGCAAAAATACATCGCCTGATAGCCAATTTTGCAAAATAAAATGTGCCATAGTTGCATCTTTAATGGCTTGCGATTTCGGAAAGTTACTAGCATCTTTTTTGCCACCATGCGCCCCTTCCATCATTGCCAACATATTTTTATAGGCAGGTAATTCTAAGTTGATTTCAATAGGAAGGGGAGCCAGCCATTGTTTAGCGGCATCACTCAAATCAGCCAATTTATCAATACCTTTATGGTAAACTAAAGAAGCATAACGGCGTGGAATATTGCTTGCAATAAAGGTGATTTCACGCTCTTTAGCAAAGTTAATCAAGGGTTTATAATCTGTTTGATAGTTTGGCCAAGCACGCACTTCGGACTCAAATTTTTTCTCGCTAATCACTCTATCTAAATACTCATCCAAAATTACTTGATTATCACTTTCAAACATTTCTGCTCCCATAACCAAACTATCGCCAACAATTTCGTATAGGTCTTTTGTTAGTTCAAATTGCAGCCAATGGCAAATCGGATTGTTGTGTAATTCACCAAAAAGAATGACATCCGCCTTTGTGCTTGCTTGTAAAAGTTGGTCATAATTGGTAATCTTACCCGTTTTATCAAAAATATTATAGGCTACTTTTTGAGCGTGCAATTGAGGTAATAAAGTTAGCAAACAATAAAGAAATAGTGAAAATTTAATAGCTAATCCTTTCATTTGATTAAGTTTAATTAGTGTGTTAAGTTGTTGTTACTAAGGTTAAAGTTCAGTTGGTAGTTGATTGGTAAATGAAGGTAAGATTATTTTGCTGAAGTTCCAATAGACCTTTAAGCTTCCTTGTTTTTTTTGATTTTTTTCTGAAAAATGGGTTCTGTTTTACCTAC
This sequence comes from Bacteroidota bacterium, assembly GCA_020631155.1. Taxonomy (GTDB): domain Bacteria; phylum Bacteroidota; class Bacteroidia; order Chitinophagales; family UBA2359; genus JAHDHV01. Next base: position 7,468 of record JAHDHV010000181.1, read on the forward strand.
AATAATATAAGCAGCCCAAAAGAAAGGATGTGTTAGTTCACTAGGACTATTTTCTATATAAGTTAATTTTGCTTTTTGTAAAGCAACTGATTTATCAATACCTTTACTCAAATAGTTATAAAAATATTTCATTAATTTAGCTGTAGTTTGAGCATTAATACTCCAAAGTGTAATGCATAAGCTCTGTACACCTGCATAGGTAAAAGCACGTGCAAAATTAATGATTCCTTCCCCTTGTTGCAATTTGCCCAAGCCTGTTTCACAAGCACTTAAAACCATTAATTTAGTAGGTAGAGATAGGTTATATATTTCAGACAGGTATAGGTTGCATTTTTCTCCTGTTTTATCAGAGCTTGGAGAAAAGGCTATCAACGACTGTTTAGGAACTGTATGATTTGCTTTTGCATGACTAGATATGTGTATTAAGGAATAATTGGGTGCATATTGAAGAAAATTCTTTTTAGTTGCTTCTTGATCAATAAGGAGGGTATGCTCAAAAAAGTGTTGAATATTGTTAATTTCTATTTTGTTAAAGGGTAAAGGAGTGAACTGTAAAGATGAAGTGTGTTTATTTGTATTCGATTTTTTATTTTTTGAATTAAAATTGGGTGCAATAAGGAGTAATTTTTCGTTATTTTTAAAAAAATAATTATTTTTTTGGGCAAATAAGGTGGCACAAGGGGCATAACTAATGGCATACTTTTTTAATAAATAAGGGTAAGCATTGAATTTATTAACATGTTTAGGTGCTTCGGTTAATAATGCATCAAATGGTATAAAATTGAGTAAATCATCAGGAATGATGATAAGTTTGCTTACTTTAGGAGGATTAAATTGTTGAAATAATGAGTTTCGATTAGCAATAGGAGATGCTAAAATAGGGGCTAATATATCTGTATAAAATTGCTGTAATTCGGACGCATATTTTTGATAATCAACACCTTGTTGCTGAAAATTGACATTGGAGGAAGAAAATAACGAAAAGTAATTGCATAGAGATTTTATTTGAGATTGAAAACTTTCTTTTTTAGGAAGTTGATAGAATTGCTTGTATTTCTTAGAAATAAAAAAGGCATATAAATAGTTTTTTCCAACAAAGTAGCTAATTAGTTTAGTATCGTTAGATAATATATTCTGTAAATTAGGAATGGATATTATTGAATGGCTATACTTTAATTTATAATATTTTTTGTATTTTTGTTCCAGTTGCTCAATCAATTGATGATAACGAATATTTAAACTATTGAGTAGTGCTTCATAATAGTGAAGTTTTTCCTGTTTATTGTTTAGTTTGGCATGATAAATTTGTTGTTGATAAAAAACTATATCTATTTTTAACTGCTTTTCTTCTTGTAATAAGTCACTTGGAATATCGCCATAAGTGAGTGCCTTAACATTTGCAATAGTATTTCGCAAGGCTGCATTTTTACTTTTTTCAGAAAAATAAAATGCTTTGTGAATATATTGAGCATCCTTGCCTTGCTTGTATATAGAATAACACAATTCTAAAGCACCTTCATAAATATCCAACACCTCTTTCGATAGATATAGTTGGTCATTATAATGTATGTGTTTATGTCTAATTTGGTCAATTAGTTGATCACAAAGCACATAAGTTTCGTAACTTTTTTCAAAGAATTGTTGGTCTTTATTTTTTATGGCTAATAAATACAATAATTTAGCCTTATGATATAAAGATTGCAATAACCACTTTCGATCAAAGCTCCCCTCTAAAGAAGGATTAATAAAAACATCTTTATTATCAAAGTGAATGATGTTTTTGCAAATGGATAATTGAATGAGATTGAGCGCAGTGAGATGCTTGTTTTGTGCCTTGTAAATAAGTGCTTTGTTGATGTGTATTTCTGATATGTAAGGGTTTTTGTCACCATAAATTTGATGTGCAAAATCTAATGCTTGTTCATAACTATTTAATGCTAAAACATATTCTTTTTTACCTTTATAAGCATGACCTAGCTGTAGATAAGCAACCAATATTTTTATATGGGGTTGCTCATGAAGTTTTTGGGCAATATCAATAGCTTGCTCACAAGCCTGAATTGCCTTATCATACTGTTGATGTTGTACATACGTATTGGATAATTGAAAATGAGTAGTGATGGCATAGGTATTGATTTTTTTGTTGGTTATAGTATAAATATCTAATGCTTGCTGATAGTAACTTAGGGCTTTTTTGTAGTCTTTTGTTAGTGAGTAAACAGTGCCAATATTATTATAAAGCATAGCTATAGTTAGGTCTGTAGGGCTGTAATTGCCTAGTTTTATGTTTAAGCTTTTTTGAAAATACTGTAAAGCTATATAATAATCCTCCGTTTTTTGATAAACACTAGCCAAGTTATTGTAAGTAATAGCTAAGGAAGGATGAGTAGTAGGAAAAACTTCTTCTTTAATTTTTATTGCCTTTAAAAAATACTTAATTGCTTGTTCATAATAACCTTTATAGGTATAAACATTTCCTATGTTAGATAAAATCTTAGAACAAAAAGTCGTATTTTTGTGTTCTTTTTGAATTATTTGTAAAGCTATAAGGTAATAGTTAAGTGCATCATTAAATTGACTTTTGTGTAAAAAAAGAGAAGCATTGATACATAATGCAAAAGCATATTCAGATGTTTGGGTAGCATTATGTTCTTCTATTTCTTTTAGAATATCCTGAATTAAATCTTGAGCTTGTGTCCAATTATAACTATAAAACAAAAGCTCTATAGCCTTAATTTGACAGTACCATTTTTTTGACCACAAATTTAATTGGGCATAGTATTCAGCAGCCCTTTGATAAGGTTCAATGGCTTCTTTGTAGGCTTTTGCATCTTGTAATTTCTGAGCATATTGTTCATTTTTTTTAGCTAATTCTAAAATAGTGGTAGGTTTGGGAATATGCATATTCAGCAACTTATACAGTTAACAATTTTTGGTGAATGAAATGTGAATCAATATAGGTATAATTTTTAAATAAGCAAGAAAAAGAAGGAAATTTTTATACCAAATATCAATAATGGAATATTTTTTGTTTTAATTCCTTTGCGATTATTTAGGTTTTTATCAACATTAAGTCATCAAACTTAGTAATCTTATTGTATAAGGTAGATGCCATAATTAAGCGATCATAAAAAGGGTGATAGGTATTATTTTGATAATAAAAATATACTTGCTTAAAAGGAGATAATTCTTGCTCAAAATTGCGAACTAAAGCACTAAATTCTTCAGGATTTACACTGTCTGGGTGTTTATCATACCATTTATGGGCAATATTTGGCCACCAAATGCCATGTAAGTCTGAAAAAATAGCCCAAGATACTTGCATTAGTTCACAACGATTCATGAAATTCTGAATATAAGGCTCTTGATAAAGCTGCAAAGGTGTGGCAGTGCGTTCTGTTCCTTTTAAAGTATCATCTTTTTGGGCACAGCAATGTGTAAGGTATATGTTTTTTGGTGATTTTTTGTGAGTCATTTTTTCTTTTAATCAAAGGATAAATAAAAGCGGATACGAATCACGAATTGTGATTTATATCCGCTTTTTACACAATATTTATTTTTATAGAATTATTTAGGAATTGGCAAAATAAGTAGGTAGAAAAAATTAAAAGACTTGACATAAGGTATTAATAATTTATTCATTCGAGTGTGTCAAGAATTTAGGGAATGACAAAATATTTTTTAAATAGACCTTCACTC
>JAHDHV010000182.1:0-7974 GCA_020631155.1 Bacteroidota bacterium
GAACAAAAATCACTCAACATCAACCCGTCATTTTAACGTTGACTAACTACTAAGGGCAAATTGTTTTTCTAAAAGCCTGATAATCAGGGGTTTACTGCTTTCAACCTAATTTCATAAGTCTTTGCTTATCAATTATTTACGAAATAACCCTAAACCCTAAAGCTTTTGGAAATTAGATTTTGTTTTTTATAAAAAAAATAATAATTTTCGTAATTCGTAATTCGTAATTCGTAATTCATAGACATTCATTCATGAGCAATTTACTACTAGAAGTTAATAACTTACAGACACATTTCAAAACGGAAGAAGGCTTAGTTAAAGCAGTTGATGATGTCAGTTTTAAACTGAATAAAGGCGAAACAGTAGGTATTGTAGGCGAATCGGGGTCTGGCAAATCAGTCACCTCGCTTTCTGTAATGCGCCTCATTCCAAGTCCACCGGGGAAAATTGTAGGTGGGGAAATTTTGTATCATGGTGATGAAGGCAAAGTCGTTGACTTGGTGAAAGTATCCGAAAAACAGATGCGCTCTTATAGAGGCAACGATATTTCGATGATTTTCCAAGAGCCGATGACCTCGCTCAACCCTGTATTTACCTGTGGCGATCAGGTGATGGAAGCCATTTTGCTGCATCAAAACGTTAGCAAAGCCGAAGCTAAAAAACGCACCATTGAGCTTTTTGAAAAAGTACAACTGCCTACCCCTGAGCGCATTTTCTCCGCCTATCCACACCAATTATCAGGCGGGCAAAAACAAAGGGTAATGATTGCGATGGCTATGTCTTGCGACCCTAAAATCCTTATCGCTGATGAGCCAACAACTGCCCTTGACGTAACAGTTCAAAAAACCATTTTGCAGTTGATGGCCAAGCTCAAACACGAAATTGATTCTTCCATCATTTTCATTACCCACGATTTAGGTGTTATTGCCGAAATTGCAGATAGGGTTATTGTGATGTTTAAAGGCAAAATTGTGGAACAAGGCTCTGTTTACGATATTTTTTCCAATCCACAACATCCCTATACCAAAGGTTTATTAGCTTGTCGTCCGCCTTTGGGAAAGCGGCTTCGCAAACTGCCTACCGTTAGCGATTTTATGCAGGTAGATAAAGATACAGGGCAGATTATTGAAAAAGCCTCCTCTGTTGAGGATGTAGTCAAATCTGTGGAGGTAACCCCCCAGCAAACACGCAATCGTTTGGCGCAATTGAAAACGCAAGAGCCCTTATTGCAAGTTCGCAACCTCAGAACTTGGTTTCCAACCAAACGCAACTTTTTTGGCAAGGTAAAAACATGGGTCAAAGCGGTAGATGATGTTAGTTTTGATGTATATCCGGGAGAAACACTTGGCTTAGTGGGAGAATCAGGTTGTGGAAAAACGACTTTAGGGCGTACCCTCCTCCGACTTGCGCCAGCCAAATCAGGCTCTATCATTTACAAAGGCAAATCTATTTTAGACCTTAGCCAAAATGATATGAAGGAGTTGCGAAAAGAAATGCAAATCATTTTCCAAGACCCTTATTCTTCCCTGAATCCCCGTTTGACCATTGGCAGTGCCATCATGGAGCCGATGCAAGTACATGGCATTTTGGGTAGTGATTCAGAGCGCAAAGACCGAGTAATTGAATTATTGGAGACTTGTAATATGTCTGCCAATCATTTTAATCGTTATCCGCATGAATTTTCAGGTGGACAACGACAGCGTATTTGTGTAGCACGCGCCCTTGCCCTTAACCCTCAGTTCATCATCTGCGATGAGTCGGTATCTGCATTAGATGTTTCCGTACAAGCGCAAGTATTGAACTTGTTAATTGATTTGCGGGAAAGGTTTGATTTTACTTACATTTTCATTTCTCATGATTTGAGTGTCGTGAAATTTATGAGTGATAGAATGATAGTGATGAATAAAGGAAAAATTGAGGAAATGGGGCCAGCCGATGAGATTTACAACCATCCTCAACGTCCTTATACACAAAAATTGATTGACGCTATTCCTAAAGGGGAGGTATCGGACATTAAAGCAAGAATGGGTGTTTAAACGTGAAAATGGAAAATTGATAATGATTTTTTTTTCTAGGTCTGTCTCATTATTCTGCCCAGTACTTGGGAGGTTATGAAATTGCTTTTTAGATATTTGGATATTTGGATATTTGGATATTTGGATATTTGGATATTTGGATATTTAGCTTTTATAGCGAAAAAAAATTATTCAATTTACCATTCAGTTATATTTTTATTATTTTCAAATATTTGTAAATGTATAACTGCTAAAACCTTTGTTATACCAAAAACAGGATAAAAGCAAAAGTTGTTAAATTTTTTATTTGTTTTTATCAGTGTAGCCAGAGGCTACAAATTTAGTTCGGAGCGAGGCAAAGCCTCACACCTGCTAGATTACAGGGGCGAGGTTCCACCTCGCGCCGAAGCAAACCTTATAGGCTTTGACTATAAAAAATTACGATTCTAAACTGTTTTTGGTATACAAAACTAATTCAAAAAAAACTAAAAACCCGGAAAACGAATCACTAATTGCGAATCCACGAATTGTCAAAATAAGTAAAAACTGTTTGGTTGAAAAGCATCACATTTAAAACATACCGATAGAACATACCAAATTTAACAGCTAAATTCTACTAAAGCCATAAATAATTCATTTTATACATTTTGAGAAAGCAATAATCCAACCTCATTATTGTTTTATCGTCTTATAAATACTTAGAGGCTGTCTTGATTTTATCCTTTGGCTTAAAAAATGTGTCTTTTGCTCCCAAATTTCGCCTTTTTATCGGTACATAGTACCACTATGCACCTCAAAAAATGCTACATTTGGAATCAAAATCCATCATTTTCAGCTTCAAAAACTAAATCAAGACAGCCTCTTAGACTTAAGATTTAAGACAGGAGACTTGAGATAAGAATTAACGCGCTTTTTATAATTTATGAAAAGCATAATATTTAAGTACTACACAATAATTAAACGGGACTCGTTGTTTGATTAAAACAATGAAAGTCAATACTTTAGAACAAAATTGTGCACAATTAATTAGTGTTTGACACTTAATATGCTATCTTTTTAAAAATCATTAATTTACATAGATTCTCAACTCCTTTATCCAACAGTAAGAAAAAAAACAAGAACCTATCATGAAATATAAATTGTTTGTTTGCTTATTTTTATCTGTGCTGATTGCTTGTAGTTTATACAGTTGTAAAGGAAGTAAAAAAGTCCGAAGTTCGTCTCAAAAGACCTATAAACGCATTGCCAAAAAAACCAATCGCACTGCCCAAAACAAAAAACCTAAGTCAGAAGACCCATTAGTAGTCATTCCCAAAAAACCTGCTCCAGAGGTTGAGGAAAAGAAAGAAGATAAAACATTAGTGGTTGAAAAAATTATCACCCCTAAAGAGTCAGCTAAAAAGCCTACGGATCCAGCGAAAACCATTAAGGGAAAAATAAATACTAAAGAAGAGGTTGCTGTTATTGCACCTCCCCCACCAGCACCAAAACCAGTCACGCCACCTCCACCTACTCCTGTAGTAACACCACCGCCTGCCTCAAACATACCTCCCCCACCAACTTCCGAAGAATTTGCTCCGCCGCCGCCCCCTACTCCTCCTACAGAGGAACTACCACCAGCACCAAAACCAGTAACTCCCCCACCGCCAGCACCGAAACCAGTCACACCGCCACCGCCTGTACCAAAACCAGTCACACCGCCACCACCAGCACCAAAACCAATCACACCGCCCCCGCCTGCCCCAAAACCAGTAACTCCGCCCCCCCCCCCTGTTGACATCAAGCCCTATGAACCATCATTTAAAGATCAGGAAGTGGTAGAGAAAGCTCAGATATTGCTCTATTTGGCAGGTTTCTCGCCCGGTCGAGTGGATGGAACATTAAAAGAGGAAACTTTAGGCGCATTAGCAAGTTTCCAAAAGCGCAGAGGTATTCCAATCGGCGATGTATCTAAGCGCACCATCAATGCTTTGGGTATTTCGCTCATGGATTTTTCTGTTAGTGATATTCAACAGGCATTAGAAGATAAAGGATATAATCCAGGGCCAATTGATAATTTGGTGGGACCAAAAACGAAAGCAGCTTTTACCGCTTTTTTAGCAGATAATAATTTGGTGACTGCTGGAATTAATGAACAGCTTAAAACTGCTTTGTTTAGCAAAGACGAAAAATATCGAAAAAAAGTAGTGGTTGACCCTTTATTCAATCCTACACCAACACCTGCTCCAACACCCGTACCTACACCTGCTCCAAGAGTTGCTACACCAAGCCCCCCGACAACACCTACAACCCCTGAAATGGGCAATATTCCGATGAATACGGTCTTTGAAAGCATCAGTATTAACAACGCTAATATTCGACAAATACAACAGGCACTACTAGCACAAGGTTACGACCCCGGACCAATTGGTAATGAGTTAACCCCTCAAATGGAAGACGCTTTGTTTAAATATCAGGTGGATAGACAACTCCCCATTGGCGGCTTAAATGAAGATACCTTACGCGCACTTGGTTTTAGAGGGCGATGATAACAGATTTAAGTGCCAAGCACTAATTAATTGTGCACAATTTTGTGCTAAAGTATTGACTTTCATTATTTTAATCAAACAAGGAATCCCGTTTAATTATTGTGTAGTACTTACTAAATTCAGCCTTAAAAAATGCCACAACAAGACCTAGACAAAATTGCTCAATTAGCCTTAAATAGTTATAAGGGCAATTTTCCATCTATAACTTTTTTTGCCAAAGAAACCTCCACTATCTATAAAATAGTTGATACGGCATCCCAGGAATTTGCGCTAAAAATTTACGATGGCAACTCTAACAATCTCACAGATAATCTTCTTGAAGTTTTGATTCTAGAGGCAATTCAAGCAAAAGGCAGTATCTCAATAGCAGAATTAATCTACAATAAAGACGGTCAGCCCTTCACCATCTATAAGGATATGGCACTGAATACTACTTATAGGATGGCTTTGTCTAAATGGTTAAAAGGAGTAGATTTTAATGACAATGAAAGCAAAGAACGCTTTATTCAATTGGGTAAATTGGTTGCGGAACTGCATTTAATCACTAAAAACATTGTCATTCCCAACAATTTGCCGCCCAAAAAATGGGATGAGGTATTTTATTTTCGAGATGAAAAGGCGGTCTATCACGAGGCAAAATATCAGCAGTTGGTGAGTTCTGAGTTTAAAGAATTGATGGATACTGCCATTCCTTTGCTTAATCAAAAACTCCAAGAAATATACCATGTTGATACACCGCAACTGCTTCATGGTGACCTCAATCCTTGGAATATAAAAATACATAATAATGAGCTTTCAATTCTTGATTTTGAAGATGCCATTTTGGGGCAGCCTGTTCAAGATTTAGCTATTTTGCTATATTATTATCAAGATAATAAAAATTTTTCTTATGATTTTGTAAAAGATTGTGTATTAGAAGGTTACACAAGTATTTGCGCTGTTCAAAATTTCACTGAACACAATTTGGAGGTGCTTTCAATGGCGAGAAGGGTTAATTTTTTAAACTATGTGCTTACTTTGGAGGGAGATTATCAACAATTTATAAAGGAAGGTTTGAGTAAATTAAAGGCTTTTTTAAGTTAGACTTTTGAACTTTTGGACTTTTGGACTTTTACAGAAATTAATAATAGTAATTTACTTTTCAAATCTCCCATATTAGACACAAACTCATGATTATCAATCATTTATAAAAACACAAAATCATTTAAAGAAATAATAATCAGGCAAATCACCCTAGTACTTCCCACAATATTTTAGCGGATTTTACCTCTTGAAAACCCTCCACATGCAGTCGGTAATAAATAAGAAGTGCTTGTAATAACGTTCTTCGTTCTACTTTAGAGAGTTTAATTGTAGATAACTGCGGTAAAGGGCAGGTCATTACTTGATAAAGGTATTTGCTCAAAGGCAATTCGAGGCAATGTGGATGTGCGGCAGGTTTATGGCTAGTAAAAACCCCTTCTTTTAAGTCGAAAAATGGGCTTGTTTTTAGGTCAAAGTTCATTTGTGGGTGAAAACCTAAAAAATAACTTAACTGTAACAAAAAATGCAGGTGAATATTTCCTAATGCATCTTCTGTTTGATCTATATAAACAATATAATTGAATAAAAAATTAAACAACTCCTTATTTTCTTCCTCCTCCTTAATGGTTTTATATAAGATTTCGGTAATCAATAAAGCAATAGAAGTTTTGACTACATTAAAAGGCAGGCTACTAAACGGATGTGCCAACTTTACTTCCTTAATGCGTTGCATATCCTTATTTTTTCGATGATAAACCACCATTTCCAAAAGTGTTAGTGGCTGTAACAACGCAATTTTAATTTTGGATTTACTACTTCGCACCCCATTGACCATATAAGATTGTAAGCCAAGTTGTTCTGTATATATTTTGGCAACTACACTCGTTTCCGAGTATTTAAACGTTTTTAAAACAATGGCTCTAGTTGTATGTAGCTGTTTGATGGTGTGTTTAGCGTTTAGAAATTAGATTTTAGAAATTAGATTTTGGAATGGGAACAGCCAACAATTCGTAATTTCTAATTCGTAATTAAAAAACTACCTTCTGCTGAGAACCCAAGTTACATAGTCGTTGACTAATTGAAATTTAGGAGAACTTTGATCAGTTACCTCTAAATCGGAAAGTGGGAAACAAAAAGGCGTGCCATCTTTATTGATGTGAACTAAAAGCCCATAGTTGTATCCGCCATTTTCTTCATTTAACAAAAAACCAGTAACAACGACCATAGCACCTTTAGTAAATGAGACTCCTACATAGTGATCAGCGACTTTTGCTGTAAAAGGAAAAACAAGTTCTTCACGTAGATAGTGCAGCCACGATTTACATTCATTTTCCCAATGCCCTGCCTCAATCCCCCAAAGCACCTGTCGAATTCGTAATCCCTGCTCGCCCTTTCCCAGCCAGCGTTCTGATGCCCATTCCTTATCACCAACACCATGAGTTTTGTATAACTTTTCTTGCATTGCCATTAATTCGGCTAGGGTGTTACGAGCTGCTACTACTTCTACATCCTTTGCTCTAAGGTAAATGCTGAAGTAATCCCAGCCTTTGTCAATACACTCTAAAATATGCGTTTTAGGCATTTGCTTTAAGGTATTAACATCCCATTCCAAGCCGATCAGTGGAGTTTTGTCATCCTCATCCTCTGCAAAATCATTCACAATACCCACCCAATTACCTAGTGAAAGTCCTTTAAAATCAGGGTCTTCTACATTAGGTTTCACTCGCACAAAATCACCAATTTGAATCATTTCTATAAACTTTTACAAATATTGCTAATTCAGTTTTCACTGGCAAATATCCATCCATTCTAGCACTTTTCTGCGCATTTTTTTCAATAGTAAAAAAATTTGACATTAACCTGCTGATCTAAGGTAGAGGTGCAAAAACCATCAATTAAGCGCATTTATTTTAATTCTTTATTGAGTAGAATTTAAAATATACTACTAAATCAACAAATATTCAATGTTACAACAGCAAATAGATGAAGTACCAACAAACAAGATATTTTTCAGGCATTTTTATAGCCTGTTATAAATTAGTAGTTGTATGGATAAACACACATTTGTACGAATTTTATAGAAATTTGATTCACTATAAAAAATAATTGACCTAAATTATACAATGTTTTTTTACAAAACTGTGTTAAACAGCACTGATTTTGTGATTAATAAATTCGTGATTAGTATTCAAATAATTTTTCTGATGACTGTTTTCTTTTTAGGTGGTTTCTATAACGACCGCTTTAACCATCAGTTTTTATAAAAAATTAATAATCAAGAATTTATACCTGTAAGAAGGATTGTATTTCTGCTCTCTAATTTCCAAAAACTAAATAGCCAAAAATCTAAAAAGCCAAAAATCTAAATAGCTAAAAATCTAAATAGCTAAAAATCTAAATAGCTAAAA
>JAHDHV010000182.1:8074-11128 GCA_020631155.1 Bacteroidota bacterium
ATCTAAATAGCCAAAAATCTAAATAGCCAAAAATCTAAATAGCCAAAAATCTAAATAGCCAAAAATCTAAAAAGCCAAAAATCTAAAAAGCAATCTTACAACCAAAGTGTTAGGAAAATAATGAAACATACCGATTAAGTAGGTGGACAAAAATAAACGACTATTAGATTTGTTATAAAATATTGACAGTAAATGAATTATCTCACGTCTCCTGTCTTAAATCTTATGTCTAAGCACTTAGTTTGCCATTTTCAAAGCTTCTCTCCTTCTACAATAACTGTATCTATTAAATCACTTCCAAAAGAATAGGGCAAATAAGCCAATGAGGATAAAGGCTTTGTTATCAATAAGTTAGCTTTATTTCCTTTACAAATACAGCCCAATTCATCCTGCACTTCCATTGCATAGGCCCCATTAATGGTTGCAGCGTTGATCACTTCTTCGGGCAGCATTTTCATTTTTAAACAAGCCAAAGACAATACAAAAGACATACGCCCCGAAGGAGTAGACCCCGGATTATAGTCTGTAGCTAAAGCAACGGGCAGACCCGCATCTATCATTTTTCGAGCAGGCGCATAGGGAATCCCCAAAAAGAATGCAGTAGAAGGCAAGAGCGTAGGCATCGTTTCGGAAGCCAATAAACAGTCAATTTCCGCATCGCCTGTATACTCCAAATGGTCAACGGAGCGCGCTCCATATTTTACGCCTACTTGTATGCCCCCCGAATTAGCGAGTTCGTTGGCATGAATTTTTGGTTTCAACCCATATTTAATACCTGCTTCCAGTATCTGGGCAGTTTCGGCAACGGTAAAAAAGCCCTTATCACAAAACACATCAATATAATCGGCGAGTTGCTGCTCGGCAATAGCTGGTAGCATCTTATTGATTATCAACTGAATGTATTGTTGTCTGTCGTTCCAATATTGTTGAGGTATGGCATGTGCGCCCAAAAAAGTCGCTTTTATGGTAACTTTAGACATTTTTTTTAATTGTTGAATCACGCGCAGCATTTTCAGCTCACTCTCATAGGTTAATCCATAGCCACTTTTGATTTCGACTGCCCCTGTTCCAAAGCGAATAATTTCTTGCAAACGTTTATAGGCTTGTTCCAATAGTACTTCTTCGGGAGTATCTTGCAAACGGCGAGCAGAGTTAAGGATGCCTCCTCCCCTACGTGCAATTTCTTCATAACTCAAGCCCTTAATTCGATCCACAAATTCACCTTCTCTACTTGCCGCATAAACAATATGTGTATGGGAATCACACCAAGAGGGCATTGCTGTTTTGCCTGTTGCATCTAAAATTTGGTCTGCTCTTTCAGGGCAGTTTTCCATTGTTCCAAAGTCGGCAATCCTATTTTTCTCGATCAATACATAGGCATTTTCTATGCTTGGTAGTTCTTTCATTTCGCTGCCTTTTACCCATTTTCGAGGGCTGTCAGCTACTTGATAAAGTTGTTGAATATTTCGTATTAAGTAAGTAGACATAATTTTGTGAATTGTTGAGTTATTTTGAAAATTAAGTAACTAGACAAAATTAATCAGCCATTGGACTTATCATAAATCGCTAGTAATAAGTTTATTATCTCAAGTCTCCTGTCTCAAATCTTATGTCTAAGTATTTAGGCAGCAAATTTAGGGAATCGTGAAAAGTATTTCTAATGAAGTGTAAATAGTTTTTTTGGTCAACTTTATTCGTTTTGAAAATCAAAAAGGCACAGCCTCTATTAATAGAAACCGTGCCTTTGAAAAAAGCAACTATTATAACTTACTTAAACACATGTTTGTTTTCAATCAAAAAATTGAATGATTAATTTTTAACAAATTTCTTATCTATCGCTGCATGAGGGGTGCGAATGGATAGAATGTAAACACCTACTCTATATTTATCTGTGTTGATGCGTTGTATATTGTCCCCTTCTTGTGATAATACCATTTGTCTATCAATAATTCGACCTAGTAAATCGTAAACGATGACTTCTACCTCATTCGCTTCTGTATTGTTGTAGCGAACAGTTAATTGGTCTTTTACAGGTATTGGGTAAAGGGATAAATTGCTAAGGGTTGCAATTGGCATTGGTGTGGTATTTTCCGAAATTTTTGGTGCGCCGCCATCTGGTTCTTCACTACAATCTAAATCACAATCTCCAACAGAAATGACAACAATATCATTACTCTTACCTGCTTTGATTTCAATTCTAATTGGGTCTAGTTCAGGGGCATCTGCTGGTAAAGTATATTTAAATACTTCTGATGTTCCACCTTTAATGCCTTCACCAATGGTATTAAATTTAATCGAACAACCAAATGGATTGTCGGTTCCATTTTCTACCTGATAGCTGTTGTTTATTCCTTGATAAGTACCATTAGGCTCAATAGCAGGGATACAATTACCGTCCTCATCTGTTGGCAGTTCAAAAGCTATATGCGATAAAGCACGACATCTTTTACTATCTTTACTGGTAATAATCCAGCAGTAAGTGCGCGTACCATCAGGATTTACAGTTATATCTAATTGTACGGTGAAACAAGGCAATTCAATAATCGTAGATACGTAAATGGTTTGTGTGCAAGAAGTTGAATTACCACAAGCATCGGTAGCCGTCCATGTGCGCGTCAAAATGTACTGTCCATCACCACATTCTTCAACTGTTTCGCCATCAAAAGTAACCGTTGGATTGCCATCACAATTATCGTTAACTGTAACACTAATATCGCTAATATCAGGAATAGGTGGTAAATCTGTACAAGAAATAGGATCGCTTGGGCTTCCCACATCCTCTGGGCAGGTAATACTTGGCGGTGTATTGTCGCCACCACTATAACTAACAGATGCAGTAGTCGCATTTCCACAGTCATCGCTAATGGTATAGGTATAAGTAACTGACCATGCACAATCATCGCCTGTTGGTGAACCTGATTTTGTTACGTTTACCGCACCGCAATTATCTTGATATAAGGCTGCAATATCATCCGCAGATGGTCCTGCTGGCGCATTGGCTATACAATCATCAATATCTGTTTGACCACTTGGTAAAGTTCCAGTCAATTCAGG
>JAHDHV010000183.1 GCA_020631155.1 Bacteroidota bacterium
ATTTCAACAATTTCAGCACCTGTACTACTCCATGATGTTCCATCACCACAACCAGCAGGAACTGTGCCCGGATCATAAACGATCTGAGTGAAATGTACCCCAGTTCCATTTCCAGAAGTAGTACCAATACCTGTATAATCCACAACACTCACCCAATTACCAGCAGCATCTAATTCCCATCCAGCGTTCGCACCGCCAGCAAAAGGCGTTAAACCAGTAACACTTGTAGCAGTAGTAGCTGCACAACCAACAGGAGCAGGAATAGGAAAGCTTTCAATATCTGTAAAAGTAGTTGCACCATCAGAACTATATTGCCAAGTAACTGAACCACCAGAAGGCAATTGGTTACCATCAAAACATAAATTAACAGTAGCACCTGGACAAGCTGTTACCGGACCTGCGCCACCATCAACAGTGGTTACAAAATCTTCTGGACAAACAGGTGGCTCTTCACAATTATCTAAAATAGTAAGTGTCACAGGCGCAGAACATCCGCTTCCATCAGTAACTACTACTTCATAATCGCCCATAGTAGCAGAAGTATTTAATAAAAATGTGCTTGTTGATTGAGGACCTGCAATACTTGTACCGGGTGAGCCGCCTGAAATATCAAATAATTCATAAGTTAAATCTGCACCACCAGTAATAAATTGTGACACATCTACTGCCCCTGCTGGAGAATCACCAGCCTCACAATCAATGGTCAATTGAGTAGCAACCAGAGGTTCGGCAGCTAAAATTTCAAATACAAATCTTTCATAACATTCATTTGGATTTCCTTGAGTAGCAGGATTTCCAGTAGTACCATTGGTATTTGACCAATCATCCCAAACTAAACCTACAGTATTTACCCCTGGGTTCCAAGTAGATAGCGTGACACACATTGTTGTTGTTTCACCAGAAACGGTATAGGTGTCATAGTTCTGAACTACTCCATTAAAATCTACCAAAGAGCCTGTGTTGATATTATCACAACCTGAGCTAGTACCTAAACCCGAATCAATAGAGCCATCAGAAACGTTTTGATAGTTGTATATCTCTGTACAAAGTGTTACAGGGTCAGTAAGATTACAAACAGATGTGACATCGGCATAAAAAACAAAAGCAGGGTCATTATTTGGTTGACCGGGTGTAGGATGGTCTGTATAGCCCCATTCTGCGGTAGCATCGCCACAAGAAGAAGGCGTATATGCCTCTGGTGTAAAGGCATCACCTGTAGTACCTGTTGCCACACCACCACCATTATCAATAGGTTGACCAGAAGCATCTAAAGTTGTAGAAGTAATGAGACCATCCGTATGAGAGGGAGTACCATTCACGCCAGCACCAGCTAAAGGCCCTCTAATAAAAGAGGAGTTACAACCTGCATGATCGTTATCTCCATTATCAAACCAAATAGGATCACTGATAGGAGGTACTGTAAACGTACCTGGGTCAGTAGGTGTATTACAAGGGCAAGCTGCATCTGTAGGCAAAATAGGTACGGCTGTTGAATTTCCGCCATCACCACGGCCACCGCCAACTGTACCTGCATTGTCATTGATAACACCATTACCATCATTATCCCCTAAGGTATAAGGAACATTATTCGTTGAAACTGAAACGTGGTCGGCAGTACCTGTTCCACCGCCATCCCATACAATTCCATCCCAGGGTGTTCCATCAGGAAGAAACAAAAATACTTGGTCGCCATCACCATTGCCATTGCCACCGGGGTTATCTAATGTAAAACCTGTTGCAGCAGGATCATAAAAAGAAGCATTGGCAGGATCGCAAGTATCAAAATCAATTTCTGGTAGTAAACCGATGTTAAAATCACCTTCATTACCACCACCTTCACACGCACCAGCTGATGCACTACCAATCAAACCAGACTGGTCGGGATTACCCACACCACAATTTTCATTGGTACTGGCACTACAGCCAATCATATACACTCCATCAGCAGGAATCACTGTATTAGGTGGAATCAATACCGCCCATTCTGTATTGCTTATCACCATACAGCCAATCATTGCGCCCGGAGGTCCACAAATTTCTACTATAGCATCCTCACAACCATCAGACTGGCCAGAATCACCAGAAACCTCACAAATTACTACATTAGCATAAGTTCCTGCACAGGTATTATCTATGGTACACTGCGCCCAAATATTTGGACTATACAATACCATCATCAAGCAACAGACAACGGCTATATATTTTATAAAATTAGTTAAATGTGTTTTCATTTTATATTTCTAAGATAAATTATTTTAATATTTGGTTAATTTATTAAACAAAGTTGAGACATCATTTCATCTTAGAAATGATTAGTTATTAGCAGGGAAGGCATCAATACGGGGAGTGTTCCCACTAGGTGCTGTAAATGGCCCAAATTCTTCAGTACAACTTGTATCTGTACCATCAACCAATTGAATATAGTATTGTGTGCTACCGTCTGCTGTTAAATCTACATCTTCTGTAAGTGTGCCAGCAAAGGGTAAGGCATTTCCTGTAGAACCTGTTGTCCAAGGACCTGTTGCACTTGTACCATAGTTTACATTAAAAGTAGTTTGACCTGCATCTTCGGCAACAATATTGCTAATTTCAAAATCGAAAACGCCACAGGCTTCTACTAGGGCTACATCGGCAGTGAAACCACAAGCATTACAGGCTTCTACTGTTAAATTCACACTATGGGTATAAGTACATTCGTCAGCTGTAGCGGTATAATTTTCCTGAATATTAAATTCAATATCAAACACCCCATTAGTAACAGTTGGAGAAGCAACTTCTGTAACTGTTACTGTTTGAGTAATTGTTGTTATGCTAGTTGTAGCATTAGGTGTTACTGTTGGTAAACCCCAAGTTGCTGTAAAATCATTATCAGTTACTGTACCTGTTGAAACCAGTACTTCATTAATTTCGATTTCTGTTCTATCATCCTCATCACTTTGACCTGTAGGCTCACCACCTGCATAAATACCTACCCAATTTGGAATTTCCACAGTATAAGTAACCGTAAACGGCCCATTACAAGCATCAGAAGCAGAAATAGTAATGTTATCTGCTAATTCTCCTGTATCACCATCGCCATCATGCTCTAATATATCAAATTGTTGAGTTGCTAAAGAGCCTACTACATTTCCAGAAGCATCAGTGACAGTGACAGTAGTATTACCAGCAGGGGAGTTATTGGGTAAACCAGGAGTTGGACTATTATCATCTACTATGGTAGTGCCGCCATCTGTACTTAAAGCTGTTGAAGAAGAACAACCAGTTGGAACTCCAGCTCCACCTGAACCTGCTACTGGGTCGGTAAATGTTAATGTTGCTGCATCATTATAAAAACCATTGATAGTGGCAGCAGTTACAGCAGGGAAAGCTCCGCCCGTCCAGTCGTTACATCCAGTAGCAATTGATATACCATGATCAACAGAGGTGGTGGTCACATCACCTTGAGTCATACCACTTACTAAGTTACCACTAGCATCTAGTAAAAAAACACCATTTGGGCTTGCTCCACTAGTGTTATTTAATGCAAATGCACTATTATAAGCACCTGAAGCTCCATCTGTATCATAAAAAATGGAATTTCCACCAGTTAATGTAGAAAGATTGGTAGCTATTCCGGGGTAATCACAAGTAGCACATGACATCTCAGAGGAACTACCAGCTACCAAAAAACCTCCTGCTGGAATAGTTGTACCTGGATCAAACATAATAGCACCACCATTATCATCTGTTATAATGGTATAACAACTAACATCACAATCAGCAGGACCAACACAGTATAATTCTACAAATTCTCCATCAGATTCATTATTGCCTGGATCTGCACTATACTCATTAACAACTACAGCTTGAGCCTTCACTCCTTGCACGCCTCCCAGCAATAAAGCCATTAAAATTATTAAAGTATTTATTTTATTCATTTCAAGTATGTTTCTTTTATATTATTGTCAAATTATTTTAAAATGCTTAATTACTACTGCCGCCGCCAACAGCACTTGGGAAAGTACCTTCATTGGCATCACAAGCGTTAGTAACAGGCGGTGGATTACAATTTGCGGGAGCAGTCAAACCAGCTGTTGTAGCTTCTTCTTCTGTATAACACAATACCATAATGTTATCAATAGTCATATTTTCATCACCAGCCCACATCGACATCACAATGTTTAATTGCATAGCTGTTGGATCATTTCCAGGTATTAAATCACCATTAGCATCATAAGGACTAGCACAAACAGGGCTTGATGTAACTGAGCCATTAGGGCCATCATTACAATCATCTCCTAAAAGGATGACTCGCTCTATATTGGCCCCCAAATCTAATTCTCCATAAAGAAAATCCCAACAACCATCACAAGCTCCACCTGTAGGGTCGTTTACATCTCCTAAACAAGTAGCTCCACAATCGGCAGGACACTCAAAGTTACCAGAACCAGAATATCCAAATGGAGCGGTATAGGTAAAAGAAAAAGTTACTAAATAGCAACCTGTTGCATCAATAGCACCTGTAGAAAAAGTAGCAGGCCCATTGGTATCCTGACCTTCCAAACCGCCATTTTCTACCCAAAGATGGTCGCCAGTTGTCTGTCCACCACTACAAGCAGGACAACTTACAGTCCAAGAGATACCTTCGACACTGGAACCACTTGTTGCTTGTGCGGTTTCTGTATCAAAGTCTTCAGAAAATAAGGTAGTCTGTGCCATCCCTTCACTCATCAACCCTATGATGAACAAAAGCGTGACAAAGACATAAATAATTTGTTTTCGCATGTTTCCTAAATTATTAAGTTAGTTAATTTTTTTTCTTAGGTTAACAATCGTTAGTTTGATTTATATATAGATATACCTTCGCCATGATAATATTTTTAAGAATTAGGCATATTCTCAAAATACTATGCAAAAGTTGGTTAATAATATAGACGTAGATTTTTTGTAGGCTGTTGATTTTCAGCCCATTAAGAAGGGTGTTTATTAGAGGATACGATAACAAACGCTGACTAGAAAATTGCTCCAAATTGGAAAAATATTCCGCATCCATTAAGTTCGTTTTAAAATTAGTGCAAAATCAAAATTGCTGATTTTTCGGGGGCAAAGATAAGTTCTATCTTTCCTAAACAAACCAATACTGATGTTAAGAAATTGTTAAGGTTTAGGGAAAAATATCTGCTTAATGTCAAGGCTTTGTGATATATTGAGTTTTAATATTTGATATGGGTTCGGAGTATAATTAATTAACAATTTTAGGGCAAGTTAGTAAATAAAATTGTTTTTTTAAAATTACCATTAAATTAACTGCAAAAAAAACGCTCATTTAATCAAATTATAAAAAATACTTTATAAAGTGTGAAACAAATAATTTCAAATTAAACTAATGCATTCACAGTAAAAAAAATCATTAAAGTATTTTTCTACATTATTACAACTTTTTTGTCAAACAAACGTTTGGTATAATGGTGATACTAAAAGTTACTCATGCTCACTATAATTTCAAAAAATGCTAATTCATGCCAAAGCAAAAAACCAATGCTAAATTTATTATTAAACAATCCCTCAAAGTTTTTCGTAATAAAGGGTATCACAGCACTTCTATGGCTGATATTGCTAAAGCTTGTGGCTTATTAAAAGGTAGTTTATACCATTATTTCAAAAGCAAAGAATCACTCATGACGGCTGTGATTGAACATCTACATAATTTCTATAAAAAAGAGGTGTTTGCCCAAGCTTATGATGAGGAACTAGGCGCGAAACAAAAGCTACAATTATTGATAGATATATCTGAACGTCAATTCTTTAGTTCGGAAAGTGGTTGTTTGATGGGAAATTTGGCATTGGAAACGGTGAGTACAGTTCCTGAATTTTCAGAAAAGGTAAAACAGTTTTTTCAGGACTGGATGGATGCGATGACACATATTTTTGCAGAAAAATTTCCACTTGCACAAGCTAAACAATTGGGCAGAGAGAGTGTTGCTGCAATAGAAGGTGCTATTATGATGATGCGGCTATTTAATGATAGACAATTTCTGATTCAAGCACATCAAACAATTCTCCAAAAATTCAATCAAACCCCTTTATCTACTACTAATAACAATCCCTAAAAACTTTTTTTATCAAACAAACGTTTGGTTAAGTACTTAGACATGAGATGGGAGACGTGAGACGTGAGATAATTCGCTCACTATCAATAAATTATAAAAAATCCAATAGTTGTTTAATTTTGTCTACTTACTTAGTTGTTAAAAAAAAGATATTAGCAATTAAAAATATTAGAGTTTGGAGTTAAGTAGTCAGTCAAGTTAATAATGTCGGCTTAGTTTTGAGTGGTTTTTGTTTCCTAGTAAGGCACAAAACACAGGCATAGCCAAAGCTACGGCGAGGCTTTGTAACGCAACTAGGGAACAAAAAACGCCAAAAATACCCGTCAATTTTATCTTGATAGACTACTAAGTAAGGTTTCCGTCTTTTATCTCATTAAATTAAAATAATAATAACTTCATTAAGTTTTGTATAATTTTGATTGAGAAAACAAAAGGTATAAATATTGAAATTTATTTAAAAAAAACAAAAACTTTAAAACCTTATAACTTTGTAACCTTCCAAACTCTAAAAAACAAAACACTAAAGATTAAGTATTCATTATCAAAATCTTAAATCTTAAATCTTAAATCTTAAATCTTAAATCTTAAATCTTAAATCTTACATCTTAAATCTTAAATCTTACATCTTAAATCTTACATCTTAAATCTTAAATCTTAAATCTTACATCTTAAATCTTAAATCTTAAATCTTAAATCTTACATCTTACATCTAATCTCATATCTCACGTCTCCCATCTCATGTCTATTCACAAAATTTCATCAATTCATTTAATCATAATTAAAAAATATGGACGCAGTTTTAGCCCAACCCAATACAAGCAACAGCACCACTAGCACTCGAAAGCTCAAAAAAGTAGCTGTGCTTGGTTCTGGTGTAATGGGTTCTCGCATTGCTTGTCATTTCGCCAATGTCGGTTTAGAAGTCGTACTGCTTGACATTGTGCCACGCGAATTGACGGACAAAGAAACCGCCAAAGGCTTAACCCTCAATGACAAAGCAGTTCGCAACCGCCTAGTCAACGATGCACTCACCTTTGCCCTAAAATCAAAGCCTTCGCCAATTTACAATAAGGCTTTTGCCAGCCGTATCACCACAGGCAACTTTGACGATGATATGGAATTGCTCAGAGATTGTGACTGGATCATTGAGGCAGTTGTGGAGCGATTGGACATTAAAAAAATCGTTTTTGGTAATGTCGAAAAATATCGCAAACCGGGGTCGCTGATTACTTCCAATACTTCAGGCATCCCGATTCACCTGCTCATTGAAGGACGTAGCGATGATTTCAAAAAGCATTTCTGCGGTACACACTTTTTTAACCCTCCTCGCTACCTCAAATTGTTAGAGGTTATCCCCACAGCCGATACCCTCCCCGAAGTAACGGAGTTCTTTATGAACTATGGCGATCTTCATTTGGGAAAAACGACAGTGTTATGTAAAGATACACCTGCTTTTATTGCCAATCGTATTGGTGTATTTTCTATAATGGCTATTTTTCATGTGATGCAGGAAATGGGCATGAGCATTGAGGAAGTGGATGTATTAACAGGTCCAGTTACGGGTCGCCCTAAGTCGGCTACTTTTAGAACTGCGGACGTTGTTGGTATTGATACTTTAGTAAAAGTGGCAAAAGGTGTGTATGACAGTTGCCCCGATGATGAAGCAAGAGATTTGTTTAAAATTCCTGATTATGTGACTAAATTGGTAGAAAATGGCTGGTTTGGTGATAAAAGTCGTCAGGGTTTCTACAAAAAAACAAAGGATGAAAAAGGCAAACGCCAAATACTAGCCCTTGATTTACAGTCGTTTGAGTATCGTCCTAAACAAAAGCCGCGCTTCAAAAGTGTAGGCGATGCCAAACCTATTGACAATCTCAAAAAACGCTTAAAAGTTCTTCACAAAGCAGGCGATAAAGGCTCAGAATTTTTAAATAAAGTGAGTCATTTATTATTCCAATATGTATCGAATCGAGTGCCTGAAATTGCGGATGAAGTATATAAGGTAGACGATGCGGTTCGCACTGGCTTTGGTTGGGAACTTGGGCCATTTGAATACTGGGATGTGTTAGGTGTGGAAAAGATGGTGAAAGCGATGGAAGCCGCAGACAAAAAACCTGCTCAGTGGATATATGATATGTTGGAAGGTGGTGCGACTTCTTTTTATAAAACGGAAAATGGTCAGCGCAAAGCCTATAACCCTAGCAGCAAAACCTACGAAGCCATCCCCGGCGCAGATGCATACATCAAATTAGACAATTACCGCGATCAAAAGCCTGTTTTCCAAAATGGCGGTTGTACAGTTCACGATATTGGCGATGGTGTTTTATGTTTAGAGTTTCACACCAAAATGAACAGCATTGGCAGTGAAATTTTACAAGGCATCAATACCGCTATTGATATTGCAGAAAAAGACGGTTGGAAAGGTTTGGTTCTTGGCAATGATGCGCCAAATTTCTCAGCAGGTGCCAATCTTGCTATGATTTTTATGTTAGCCATTGAGCAAGAATACGATGAATTGGATTTCGCCATCCGCATGTTCCAAAACACAGTGATGCGCTTGCGTTACTCCTCCATTCCTGTAGTTGTAGCTCCACACGGTTTGACACTTGGTGGCGGTTGCGAAATGACGATGCACGCCGATAAAGCTGTGGCGAGTGCCGAAACTTATATTGGTTTAGTGGAAGTTGGTGCAGGTGTTATTCCAGCAGGTGGTGGCACAAAAGAGTTTGCCCTCCGCGCTTCGGATGCTTATTATAAAGGAGACGTACAAATTCCACGTTTACAAGAATTGTTGATGCATATAGCTACCGCAAAAGTGGCTACCTCTGCACACGAAGCTTTCGACATGGGTATTTTACAAGCAACTAAAGACAGTGTTAGCGTAAATAGTGATCGCGTAATCGCCGATGCCAAGCAAGCAGTCTTAGACCTCGACAAAGCAGGTTACACCCAACCAATTCAACGCACGGATATTATGGCACTCGGACGCACTGCTTTAGGTACGTTCTACGCTGGTATCGAAGCCTTGCAAATGGCAGGTTATGCTAGTGAACATGATGCAAAAATCGCTAAAAAAGTGGCGTATGTATTGTGCGGCGGTGATTTATCTGTCCCAACAAAGGTGTCTGAGCAGTATTTGTTAGACCTTGAGCGTGAGGCGTTTTTGTCTTTATTAATGGAGAAAAAATCATTGGAGCGCATCCAGAGTATTTTGACTACTGGTAAGCCGTTGAGAAACTAAAGTTTGAGATTTAAGACATAAGATGTAAGATATAAGACAGGAAATATAAGAGTGCTGTTTACTTATTTGTGTTTGTTTATTATTAATATGAATACTATCTTTTCAAATAATAAATAGAACATGCATAATTTTAAACAATTAAAGGTTTGGTAAAAAGCTCGTATTTTAGTGAAAAACATTTATTTGCTATGTTTGAATTTCCCTTCTAATGAGCGATTTGGTTTAACTTCTCAAATCAAACGAAGTGCTGTCTCTATCGCCTCTAACATTGCAGAAGGCAGTGGTAGAAATACCAATAAAGATTTTGTCAGATTTCTATATATAGCTATATCTTCATCTTATGAATTAGAAACACAAATCATTTTAGCAGCTGATTTATCATTGTTATCA
The DNA here is from genome assembly GCA_020631155.1 of Bacteroidota bacterium. Lineage (GTDB taxonomy): Bacteria > Bacteroidota > Bacteroidia > Chitinophagales > UBA2359 > JAHDHV01. The sequence continues at coordinate 9,721 of JAHDHV010000183.1, forward strand.
GAAAAAGAACTGACCAGAATCTGTCGTTCTTTGGATGAGATACAAAAAATGATTTACACACTAATTATCAAATTTAAATAATGTTTGAGATGTTGAGAGAGTAGATTAAAGAGTTGAAATTTTGCTAGATTATAAGTACTGCACAATAATTAAATGCTACTCTTTGTTTGATTAAAATAATGAAAGTCAATACTTTAGAACAAAATTTTGCATAATTAATTAGTGCTTGGCACTTAATTTTTTTTGATGATAAAAAAGTAAAGAAAATTCATGAATTTTCTCTAATAAAAAAAACGGCTAAGTACTTATTATCAAGTATTTAGCCGTTTTTTTTGTAAATATTTTTTTGAGTAAGGGAAAGATTCAAAATTTTGCGTCTAAACAAATCCGCAATCCCCACATCCGAAATCTCAAATCTCCCGTCTAAACTAAACTACCACTCCGCATCTTCATCAACGCTTAATACCTCGCGCATTTCTTCTAGGGTAGGTTGTAGATGTTCAGTGTGTATGCCTTTTCGGCCACCATAGACGGCTTGTACGCTTGTTAAATCGGGCAGTTGCAAATTAGCCTGTTGAATAATGGGTTCAATAGCGTTTAGCCACTGTTCTTGTAGGGCTTCCTCACCGATGAAAATGTCGTTTGTTTGTAGTTCAGTCTCGTATTTGCCTTGCTCGAACAAGCCCAGCGCGTAGGGAAAGGCTTCATTTAAAGCTGTTTGCAAACGAAGGCGCGCCTCTTCAGTAGCGGTTCCCAACTGTCGAACCCATGTATCAGCGTGGAGGACATGATATTTTAATTCGCCCTTTATTTTGTGGGCTAATTGTGCGAGAGGCGTAAAACTTGAATTTTGCAATGCTTGGTACCGCAAATATTCCGCATGATCAAACAAAAAGTGACGCATCAAACTAAAAGCATAATCGCCAATGGGTAACTGTACAAACTGACTACATCGGTAGTTTTGAGCAGAGCGTTTATAAACGTTGGTATCAGGGTCTACTTCGCCGAACTGCTCATGTAGAATAGTATACAGGGCAGCACCATGCCCGATTTTGTCCTGCGCCATTGAAGAAAAAGCAATGTCTTCCTCAATCGTAGGCCCAATGCCTGTCCATTCGGAATTGCGATGTCCTAAGATGAAGGCATCATCAGCCATTTTATACAATAGTTCTTTGATTACGTTATTTTGCATGGATTTTTTTTAACTGTGAGATAGGAAAAACAGGGGAGCAGAGATTTTTGTATTTGTAAAAGAGCTTGTTTATTATTGTTTGCTTATTGGGTGTGCCGACTTAGTAGTTAGTCAACGTTAAAATGACGGGTTGATGTTGAGTGATTTTTGTTCCCTAGCAAGGCGCAAAACGTAGGCATAGCCAAAGCT
>JAHDHV010000184.1 GCA_020631155.1 Bacteroidota bacterium
CGGTCGAGTGATATTATTTTGTACGGACCACATGGCAATTTGATTAAGGCAAAAACGCCGAATCAGAAGCGGTTGGTGCAGAGTGCTGAAAAAAACGACATTATTTTTGCAGTCGGCCCTGCTGGAACGGGAAAGACCTATACGGCGGTCGCGCTTGCGGTGCGTGCGTTGAAAAATAAAACGATTAAACGGATTGTGCTCACGCGTCCTGCGGTAGAGGCTGGCGAGAGCTTAGGGTTTTTGCCCGGTGATCTGAAAGACAAGATTGACCCGTATTTGCGTCCGCTATACGATGCGCTGGACGATATGATTCCGATGGGCAAATTGAACTATTATATGTCAAATCGGGTGATTGAAATCGCGCCTTTGGCGTATATGCGTGGTCGCACGATTGACAATGCTTTTATTATTTTGGATGAGGCGCAAAATGCGACTACTCGACAGTTGAAGATGTTTTTAACACGTATCGGCCCTTCGGCGCGCTGCATCATCACGGGTGATTTGACGCAAATTGACCTGCCGCGGAATCAGAAATCGGGCTTGGCACATTCTATTCAGGTGTTGAAAGATATACCGGGCATCGGCATGATCTTTTTGAATGAGGAGGATGTGATTCGACATAAATTGGTAAAACAAATTATTCGTGCTTATAAGGCTGCGGAAGCGAGGGATGAAGAGGAAAGGTAGTGAAGAGTTTATTTGCTATCAATTGTTTATTAAATTTCTTGTTTATGTCTTATTCCTTTGGCAAATAAATTTGCCACTACGGTTATAAAAAAAAATACCTACTATTTCTTGCCGAAACAGTAGGTTTTTTTCATTACCAAAACCAAACACATACAATCTATGCGATTGTATATAAAATGTTATTTTTTTTTATAGAGGTAAGATAGTAAATTAATTGTCTTAAATCTAAAGTTTACTCGCTTGCTCTATTAAATCAAGCAGTTGTTGTTCGTAGTAAACATCTATTTTAGCTTGTTTTTTGGCGTTGACTACTTTTTTTGCTTGCTTGATTAGGTCTTTATAGGCGAAATTACCTTTATAACGAGAATTTTGCAACAATAAACCGAAATTGGCGACTGTTGAAGCCCATTTTAAGTTGTTTGATGCGTTTTTCATGCTTTTTTGACTGCTTTTTGGTGCTTTTAACACATCGTTAAATTTATAATGCTTTTTGCCTTTGAGCGACTTATAGCGTACTTTTACCGTCAATACCTCATCTGTATTAGCTGCGCTGCTCAATTGTAGTTTTCCTTGACTATTTGCTGTTGCTTCACTTTTGGGCAATTGGTATTTTAGTGGGTCTACCTTGCGACTGCCTTGTTCATCTACTGCTTTTTTTGGTGTTTTTTCGGCGGTTTGTTCGCTGCCTTCTTCTTTTTGTACGTCAGCAACGAGCGTAAGTTCGTTTTCTTGCCAATTTTTAGGTACAGCCTGTCCCACAGGGATGATTTCGTAGAGTGCAGTAACGGAATGACCCGCGCCAATTTCGCCTGCATCAACGGTTTGATCGTTAAAATCTTCCTTTTCTAACATTCGATTTTGGTAGCCTATCAATCGGAAGGCGGCAACTTTAGCAGGGTTAAATTCAATTTGCAATTTTACATCCCTCGCAATGGTTTGAAGTGTGCCAGACATTTCTTTTACCAGTACTTTTTCTGCTTCCTTTATATTGTCAATATAGGCATAATTTCCGTTGCCATGATTGGAGAGTTCCTCCATTTTTCCATCTCTATAATTACCTGATCCGAAGCCTAATACGCTTAAATAAATGCCGTATTTTCGTTCTTTTTCAATGAGTTTTACCAACTCTTCATTAGAGGAAACACCCACATTAAAATCGCCATCTGTTGCAAGAATAACGCGATTATTGCCCTTTCGGTTGAAATTTTTCTTAGCTAATTCATAAGCGGTTAAAATACCTTGCGCGCCAGCCGTGCTTCCGCCCGATCTTAAAGTTGTAATGGCTTGATTAATTTTGTCTGCTTGATTACCAGCCGTAGGTTGTAGTGCAACGCCAGCCTGACCTGCATAGGTCACGATACTTACCTTGTCTTGTGGACGCATTTCTTGTACCAATAGCTGAAAGGCTTCTTGTACCAAAGGTAATTTATTTGCATCACTCATTGAACCAGAAACATCAATTAAAAATACGAGATTTTGCGGTGGCAATTGTCCATTATCCATTTTTTTGCCTTGTAAACCGATTAATACCAATTCATGTTTATTTTCCCACGGGCATTGACTGATTTCTGTATTGATGGAAAAAGGGTATTGATTGGTCGGTTGTGGATACTGATAATTGAAATAGTTAATCATTTCCTCAATTCGTATATCGTTGATATTCGGTTTGTAACCCATGTTAATTAAGCTTCGCAATTGACTGTAATAGGCTTTGTCTACATCAATGGAAAAAGTAGAAAGGGCTTCTTTTTGAATGTCTACAAAGTGATTTTCAAAGTTGGGATGTGCTAAGACCTCACTTTTTTTATCAACAGATTTAGGATTTTTGCCGTTGTTTGGTTTTGCTTCTTTAGAATCTTTTATATTACTTTCCTTGCCTGCTTCATAAACACCTGCGGTATTTCCAGCAATTGACTGTACATCTCTTGTTGGAAGGCTTTGAATTTGTTGTTTAGTAACAGTAGCCCCTGTAGCGGTTTTATCTGCTTTGAGTAGGGGCTTAGAAACTCTTTCATGTTTTGAACCAGTTACGACTACACTTTTTTGCTTTTTTTGTTTTTTCCGCTTCTTCCGGTTCTTTTTGCGGGAGCGTTTAGTAATACGTTTTAATAATGGCACTTTGTATTCCTGAATTACAACAGACTCTAACAAAGCGACATTTTCTTTCATTTTTACATCCAAAAAGGTTATTTTATCTGCTTCAACTAATACATCATTCGTTTTATGTATTTGATAACCTACATAACTAACTTCAATGGTGTAAGTGCCGACAGGCAAAGGTTTAAGGGTATAAAAGCCATCAAAATCAGTTTGTACACCGACTTGAGTACCATTTACAATTGTGGAAACATTGGCAAAAGGAATGCCTTCGCCAGAATCGGCATCGCTTACTTTTCCTTGTAGTTCGCCTGTTTGAGCGAATGAATTGAAGCTGATGAGCCCTAAAAAGATGCAGATTAAAACATAGGGCATGAAATAAATTAGTTTGTGTCTCATAATTGTTTAATTTTTTTGAGGAGGTAAGTACCTAGATGTAAGATGTAAGATGTAAGATGTAAGATGTGAGATGTAAGACTTGAGACTTGAGATGGTGAATTTACTATTAAGATTTTATGATAAGTCTAAGTGTCGGTTAATCTTATACAGGTACTTAAATGAATATTTTAGTAATGTTTTTTTGGGGGGATAAAATATTATTGTGAGTGATGTTTTTAATGTAAATAACTAATCAACATTAAAAAATACAGTATTAATAGTGGAGATACGGCCTCTTTTATCAAATTGGACATTTGAGCCTGTAGAAGAGGAAGTAGGTTGTTTAACAGCAGGAGCTAGTCGTATACATATATTTTCAACTGTAAAAGACTTTAACTGCTCCTCTAATGGTTCTAAAACAACCAATAATTCGGTTGTTTTATCAGCCTCAATGATTACATTTTGAATTACTTTTTCTTGATATTCTACATAACTAGCCTTTATGTCATGTTGACCTATAGGTAGTTGTAATTTGTATAAACCATCAAAATCAGTCTGTGTACTGACTAATGTACCATTCGCCATTAAAGAAACATTGGCAAAAGGCATTCCCTCACCTCCTTCTGCTTCCGTAATTTTTCCTTTTAAGGTGCCTGTTGTGTAAGTTTGGTCAGGATTAAGAATACAAGGGGCATCACAAATTACGAAGTTTTCAATGTAATTGTCTAATTTTTTTAAGGCAATGGAGAATGTGGTTGTTTTACCAGTCTCAATGATTACATTTTGAATCACTTTTTCTTGATACCCTAAATAACTGACTTTTATATCATGCTGACCTACAGGTAGTCGCATAATATAAAGACCCTCAAAGCGAGTTTGTGTACTATCTATAGTTGTATAAATATTGACAAAAGGAATTCCTTTTCTTGAAGTGGGATCAATGATTTTACCTTGCAGAATGCCTGTGCTGACATCTGCAGACGTGTGGATAAGGTTGCTAAAAATAGGAAAGCAGTAATGAGGTATTGTGAAATTTTTTATTTGTTTCTCTAGTGGTAATAACTCAACGGATAATTCGGTTGTTTTACCAGCTTCGATCAATACCTTCTGGATAATTTGTTTCTGATAACCTACATATGAAACCTTGATTTCATACTCGCCTATTGGCAAGGGTTCGATGGTATAAAAGCCATCAAAATCGGTTTGTGCACCAACTAGCTTGCCATCTATGGTTGTGGAAACATTGGCAAAAGGAATACCTTCACCTGATTCGACATCAGTTACTTTTCCTTGTATTTCGCCTGTTTGGGCAAAAACAGAGTGGGTATTGTTTAGGAAGGAAAAAAAGAATAAAGTAAATGTTAGAAAGTAAATTAGTTTTTTGTTCATGATTGTTTAATTTTTACGAAAAATGATGCTTTTTCCAAAAATAAACAATCTTTCTAACTAAAACTACGACATTTTTAGGCAAGTATCGGAGGGTTTATTTGGGGTTTGTAAGGTTTGAAGGTTGAAAAGTTGTAAGGTTTTTGAACTTGGACTAAACTAACTTTTAGTCCAAGCTCCAAAATTGTTGAGTTTTTGATTTTTTTGATAGGTGAATCAATTCATTTTTACATTTAATTAATCTTTTTTTGATAGGTGAATCAATTCATCTCTACGTTCAATCTACAGTAATTTCTACCCCCAAACAATGTCGACTGGATTTGCAAATACAATTGACACTTGCTTCCCAGCCTGCTTCTACGACATATAAATCAGAGGTGAATACAAAAGTCAAACAGCCTGATGGATTTGTTGAGGTGACTGTTCCCGGTGAGCCAGGTCCAGCAGGCAGGCTACACCAAGTTGAACCGATTTGAGGGGCGTTGGTATTGTCGCCATTGTAAATTTCGAGAAAATCCCAACACTGGCCGTCGGGGGCATCTGTGCCGTCTTCTATTTCAAAGCTTTCAAAAACAACTTCTACATGACTGGCACCCTCTGTTGGGCAAAAAACGTAGGTGATGGTGTCGTTATTTCTATAGGTGTCGTTTAATCCGCCACTGTCTATAAAGGTTTTGCCGCAAGTACAAGTGCCACATTCGCCACCGCAATCTATTCCAGTTTCATCGCCATTTTGAATACCGTCATCACAAGTCGGTCGTGGGATACAATTAACCGCAGCTTCCCAGCCTGCTTGTCGGGTATCTTCGTCGCTAATAAATTCAAAGCTCAAACAACCCGTTTCATTGGAGGCAGTTACCACCCCCGGCGAACCAGAACCACCGGGTTCATCACAAAAATATCCACCTATTTGCGGTGCATTGCTATTTTGCCCATCGTAAATAGTCATATAATCGTGACAGCCAATATTTCCATTATCTTCTAACTCAAAAACGCTAAAATCTACTTCAACAACTTCTATGGCTGGATCGCTTGGGCAGAAGGTGTAAAAAGCATAACTATTATTTAAATAATTGGCATTTTTCCCACCAAAATCAACAAATTCACTTCCACAATCATTAGGGCATTGCGGATCACTAGCAGCTAAAAAGGTAATGGGAAATGATTGTGTATTGGTATCGCTTCCTATGGCGTTGCTTACGGTTAAACTGACGGTTAATGTGCCTGCCGAAGTAATGCTTACACTAGGTTCAGCATCGGTTGAAGTTGTTGGACTAACGCCTGCACCCGAAAATGTCCAGTTATAGGTATCAGGCTCTCCAATGGATTGATTGGTAAAGGTGAGGGTTTGAAAATCTATTGGACATAGGGCGGTTTTGGATGGGCTAAAGTTGGCGGTTGGGGCTGTACAATAACGCTCACAAGCTTCGACTTCTACAAGCACTGTGCCTGCATTTTCTCCCCCCGAATAAGTGCCATTATCCATATCCCAACAATCCATTGTTAGCGTAAAGGTAAGGGATTCAGTGGCATTACAATCATTGGTAGCAAAAATAACTTCATGGTCGGCAGGTTCCGTAATAGCTGCTCCATTTACCCCCGATAAAGACCAGTGGAAAGAAGTAATACCGCTTTGAGTAAAGCCATTATCTGCTGCATACCACACATTTTGAATGTCCAATAAATTAACTTCATAATCACAAGGACGTAGGCCTAAATTAATGGTATTGCTACTATTTGGCGTACTACAAACTAAGGTATCTCTACAATTGCCTCTTGCTGCGGAGGTGCTGATGCTATAGCGTGAACCAAATAAAGTAGCTTGCATTTTAGCTGCCTGCTCTTTGGTAAACATCGCATAACAAGCATCTCCAGCATAGTCCATATAATTGAAAATCATATCAGGTAGGTCATCAGGATCGCCACCTCCACAAGTATTTGGCGGTGTAGCGGTACAGGTAAAACGTGCTTGTGCAGTATTCGGTGTATCCGAAAAACCATCATCTGCGCCACAACCGCCGCCTGCAATATCTCCCCAAATGTGTGGTAAGCCCAACCAGTGCCCGACTTCGTGAATAACGGTTCGCTTGGCACTAGATACGGTGATGAGGTCGGGAATGAGGTAGTCGTAATGCATGTAAATACCGTCAATGCTGGCACTACAAGCAAAGTAGCCGGGAATACAAGGGGAAGCACCATATAAACCACTGCCCAAATCTGCGGAGTAGATGTTTAAAAAATCGTCAGGGTCTTCATGCATACCCGGGCAGTTGCTCATGCTGTAATATTGCGCGCCAAATTCACAGAAGTTGCAATCAGCGCAGTTCATACGACTGATCTTGCCGATACAAAATTGGATACAAGTATTTCCTGCATCTACGTCTTGAAAATAATCAGGAATGATGTCTTTATTGGAGTTGTAGCCGCCGTAAGCTTCGTTGAGTTCGTCTACTACCTGTTGTAGTTGTGCTTCCGACCAGTTGTGTCCGCTACCAATTGTTTCGCCATCGTGAAAAACTTGGAAGGCAATCGGAATGACGGTAATTCCATTAGGGCAGGCAACCGTAGTTTTTCGATTTCGCAGTTGCCGCCGATATTGTTGCAACTCTTTTTTGGTCTGTTGAAAATAGCCACGCTTCATTCGCTCGAAAGCCTGTGGGTCTTCTTTTTTCAATTTGTTTATGGTCTGTTCAACGCCACATCGTGGGAGTTCGCTTTCTTGTGCAGCTACTATATAATGGTGAAATAAAATAATGTAAATGCTTATTGCTATCAGTCGTATTAATTGTTGAGTACTCATAAGGTGGCATACGTAGAAAAGGGATTTTTGTTTTTTTTAGGAAAAAATTTAGGGATTTTTTTGAGTTTAAAAATTGGTAGTTAGAGGAAAAAGAAATAATTATTTTGAAATGTAAACAAAAAAATGCGAATACCTCTATAAAAAGATATTCGCATTGATTATTTATTGTTTGAAGAAAATCAAAGGACTATAAGCTTTTTGCAGCATGATCAGCAGGTAAAGGATTCCAGATACTTGTTTTGCCTAAGCCCATCCAAGAAGCTCCAACATAACCGCGAATGTGTAGATTTTCTCCCTCAAACCACATTTTACACTTATAGGTTTTGCCGTCTCTAGGATTGTAAATCTTACCGCCTGTCCATTGGTCGCCATCTTTTTTGAAGCCACTCAATATTTGCATCCCCACAATCGTTCTATCACGCAATTTTTTATCCGAATTGTTAACGTCTTTAGTTCCCTTCGGCGCACCCGACCAAATGATGCTACCATAATACTTTCCGCCTCTTTCTGTGATTTTCACTACACCATCAAAGGTATCTTTACTGTCTGCTTTGCTCAACCACTTACCTGTGATGTCTTGTGCCTGTGCAGTTGTAGGGGAAGTTCCCACTAATAATAATGCAACTAAGGCAACGCTCAATAAAAATAATGTTTTTTTCACTGCTTAAATGTTTTTAATGATTAAAAAAAATACTGGTATTAAATGTATGTTTTTTTTGTAATTTAAGAGCAAGTCTATTAATTATCCTTGTCTTATATCTCACGTCTCCTGTCTCACATCTACTCCTGAAAATAAACGCGCTTCACACGACTACTTACGCTAGTAAATACCTCATAAGGAATAGTATTCATCCATGCGGCGACTTGTTGTACAGGCAAATCTTTACCAAAAACCAAAACTTCATCGCCCTCTTTCGCTTCGGGAATATGGGTAACATCCAGCATTGTCATATCCATACACACATTGCCAAGAATCGGAGCCAATTGACCATGTACCAACATTTTACCTTTGCCACCACTCAAACGGCGATTTAAGCCATCACCATAACCAATGCCTACTGTTGCAACCCTACTAGCTCTATGTAACTTACCTTTGCGACTATAGCCAACCGTTTCACTTGCAGCTACACTTTTTATTTGTGAGATATATGTTTTTAAACTACTCACATTAGCTAATTGATTTTGAATAATATTGGTGCTGTCTACCCCATATAATCCTAAGCCCAAACGCACCATTTCTAATTGTGCACTTTCGGCAAAACGAACAATGCCTGTTGAGTTTAGTATATGTGTTAAAATGGGATAATCAAATGCTGATTGTATGGCAGTTGCCATTTCTTTAAATTGCCTTATTTGGCGATAACTAAAGTCGTCATGCTGCGAATCGTCACTTGCTGCTAGGTGCGATAATATAGAGGCGAGATGAAAATACGGATTATTTTTTAAATGTTGAATTAAAGTCGGTAAATCTTCTGATTCAAAGCCCAAACGGTGCATTCCTGTGTCTATTTTTAGATGAATAGATACGGGATTAGATAGGGGAGTAGGGCGATTTTTTAGATGATATTGCAATTTTTGTAAATGAGAAGGGCTGTAAATTTCAGGCTCTAGTTGATGTTGTAAGAGTGCCTCAAAGGTGCTAGGTTGCGGATTCATGACCATAATAGGCAAGGTAATTCCTGCTTGTCGCAGGGCGATACCTTCATCGGTATAAGCAACCGCTAAGTAATCTACTTTGTTGAATTGCAGGAGATTAGCTATTTCAAAACTGCCACTTCCATAAGACAGAGCCTTAACCATGACCATCATTTTAGTGGCTGGATGTAGTAATTTTCGATAGCTTTGTAAATTATGGGCAATGGCATTTAAGTTGATTTCGAGAATGGTATTATGTGCTTTTTGGGCTAAAAAAGCCACTATTTTTTCAAAAGTAAAAGGTCGTGCGCCTTTTATCAAAATAGTTTCTCGCTCAAAGTGAGGAATTTGTTGCAGAAAAGTTTCTGTGTCTGGATAAAAAGAAGCTGCTAAGTGTTTGTTAAACAAAGACTTAAAAGCTGCTATTTGTGTGCCAATGCCAATAAAGCGAGTAACATTTTTTTGTTGAATTAATTGCAAAACGGTTTCATAAAGTTGTTGAGGTTTTTGACTACTTTGTAAAATATCGGATAAAATTAGCGTTTTTTTAGCATGTTGCTGTTGCTGTTCTAAAAAATCCAATGCAATAGCCAGTGAATTAAGGTCAGAATTGTAACAATCACTAATAAGGGAGCAATCATTAATACCTGCTTTCAGTTTTAAGCGCATTTCAATAGCTGAAAGTTGCTTCATCCGTTTGGAAATTTGCGCTTGTGGTATTTGGAAATGCAGTAAAACGAGCCAACAGTGAATGGCATTTTCAATAGAAGCTTCATCAATAAATGGGATGCTAATGTGTGTTTTTTCCTCCTGATAAATAGCTGTTAGATGGCTTTGTTGGGCTTGTTTTTCAATGGCAATAATTTGCAAATCGGCGGAGGTAAGCCCTTTTTTGCTCCAAGTTAAGGCAGGTAAAGATAAACTTTGAACACACTGATCAATCAAGGTATGGTCTTTACTATAAATGAGTAGCTCGCACTGTTTAAATAGCTTTAATTTTTGAAATATTTTTTCTTTTTTATTTGTAAAATGCTGACTGTGGGCACTGCCAATATTTGTGAAAATACCAATGATTGGCTCAATAATCGGAGCTAATTGCTGCATTTCACCTACTTGAGAAATACCTGCTTCAAAAATTCCTAGTTGATGGTGTTCATTGATTTGCCAAATGGAAAGCGGAACACCAACTTGTGAGTTATAACTTTTAGGGCTGCGAACAATGCGGTAATCTTGCCACAACAATTGATACAACCACTCCTTGACAACGGTTTTTCCATTGCTGCCTGTAATACCAATAATAGGCAAAGTAAATTGCGCCCGATGATGCTGGGCAAGCTGCTGTAATGCCAGAGTGGTATTGTTTACCAAAATAAAACAAGCCTCTGGAAATGCTTGATAATCAATAGTTTGACTAATAATAAATTGGTGTACTCCTCTTTGATAGAGTTCCCTTATAAAGTCATGTCCGTTGTAATGCACCCCTTTGATGGCGAAAAATAAAGTAGCTTCGGTAAAGCGTACTTTTCGACTATCCAATAGCAGATGCTGTATATTTATTTGTGCAGTTTTCCCAGTCAGTTGCCCATTTACAATAGCAGCAACTTGTTTTATAGATAATTGGTGGGTGTAAATTGAAGTTGTCAAGAGTTGGGTTGATTTAGGTTTTAGACATGAGATTTGAGATTTTGCGTTTGTACATGTAGAAGGCTACACAAATTAACCAAGTAGTTTCTTTGGGTGTTGACTTGTTTTGTTTAGGGGTAAATATGTTTAAATATTACTGAATCCCTCGCCGAGAATATTGTCTGTAATTTCAGGATTGCCTTCGGCGACTTACTTTTTGCAGTCGCGAAAAAAGTAAGCAAAAACGCTTGTCAAAAATATCGTTCCCACGCTTCAGACCTGCGCTTTGCTACCGATTTTTGACCTGCCTGCGCTTCTTTTTCATAAAGCAGATTTATGAATCTGCTCTATCGGTAAAAAAACGATAACTTTTGTGTACCCTTTTGAATTTGTACAAAGTAGTATTAATAATCTAAGCGGCCAAAAAGCCAAAAAGCCAAAAAGCCAAAAAGCCAAAAAGCCAAA
>JAHDHV010000659.1 GCA_020631155.1 Bacteroidota bacterium
TAACGAACTCCCAAACCCGATACCTCACGCAATAGCTCATCATAAAAGCCAATGATAATATCCTGTTTAGGCACATTCAATTCTAATAAACGATGAGCAATCCCACGTTCTGTTTGATCGCTTTGTATCCAAATTTTACCATTAATGATGTCCATGTGAAGTGTACAACTGTGAATGTGTTTGTAGCCCTGCCATCCTATAGTTATCAATATGTATCTGTTATTTTCTTTGTCTAAAACAAGTTGATTTTCAGTGTCCATATTAGAATACTTAGTCAATTGGTATTCTTCCAATGCTTGAATAATCACCTTTTCATATTGCTTTACTTTATCCATTGGGTAATGATTTTTTTATGAGGATCGTAAATAATTAATTTTATATTTTGCTCTTTAATAATATCTTGAATGACTCTTTCATTAAATTTTGTTTTATAGGCAACTATTGGAACTGCTAAAAACAACAAGCGATCAGGATGCTCAACTCGCATTGTAGTTCTATAAGTAATAAACTGGCCAATAGCCCCATAAAAAGTTGTAATAAAAGACAACTCTCCAAAGGTTTTAATTTCAACAGCAATTTTTTCTTTTCCTTTTTGTGCTGCAATTATACGTTCAGCTCCTAAATCAATCTGTGATTCTATACCTGCTACTTTGACTACTAAAGGATCATGAGTAATAGTCCAATTATCTTTTTGTAATGCTTCTATAACATGTTGGTGGAATGTGTCTTTTTTAGCCATAAAACTTTTTTATTGAGCAAAACGGTTATTACAAAAATACATCTTTTCTAATAGAAAGGCAAAGTTTAAAATGATTGAGGAAGGAAATTAATGGTATTTTTTTGAAATTAAAAAACCTCAAAACTTAAAATTCCACGTTATCGAAGGCACAATCGGAAAAATAGAAACTTGCTTTAACTTTACATCTATCGCACCAGCGTTATTTTCATTTGCTTCGGGAAAAGCATACACAAAGAAAGGATTCAAACGGCTATAGGTATTGTAAATAGAAAATACGAGCTCATTTTTTAGCTTAGGGTTCGGCTTTTTATTCAATGACCAAGCAGCCGATACATCCAAGCGGTGATAAGGTTTTAAACGGTAGGAATTGCGCGGCATATCAAACTCCTGAAACAACCAGCCATTGATGACAAAAAAGCTATTGGGTAAGGTCAATGCCTGCCCTGTTCCATAGACAAAAGTACCAGACAATTGCCAGCGTTTGCTCAATTCGTAGGTTGCTACAACAGATAAATCATGGGTGCGGTCGTATTTTGCAGGGAAACGAAGTCCGTCATTAATGTCGGGGAATTGCCGAGTTGTGCGAGAGAGTGTGTAGCCAATCCAGCCATTAAAGCGACCACGCCTTTTTTTCAAAAACAACTCTAAGCCATAAGAACGCCCCGTTCCGTACACAAATTGATTTTCTACATCCTGCCCCAATTCGGGCGTATAAGTTTCGGCGTATTCAACTTGATTGTCTAAGTGTTTGTAATATACTTCGGCGGAGGCTTCATATTCATTGTCTAAGAAATTTTGAAAATAACCCAGTGAAAATTGCAATCCTCGTTGCGGTTTTACCTTTTTACTACTCGACACCCAAAGGTCAGTCGGTAGGGTAGTGGTGGCATTGGAAACAAGGTGGATGTATTGATTGCTCCATACAGCACTCGCTTTGATGGAAGAACGGTTGTTGATGGTATAGCGGAGGTTAAGGCGTGGTTCTAAGCCCCAATAGTCGGCAATAGCTTCTCCTTT
>JAHDHV010000185.1 GCA_020631155.1 Bacteroidota bacterium
GTTTAAATGAATGGAAAGTTGACAATGGAGAATTGAAAATGGTGGATTGGTGATTGGTGGATTTTAGTACTTTTAATTTATTTGTGTTTTTGCAATAAAAGAGAACTTTTTTTGTTGTAGTTTTATAAAAACTTGACTTTTTCTCAAAAAAAAACACAAAATGAAAAAACAAAAGCCCTTCCTAATTCCTCTACTTATCTCCACAATAATAGCATTGTTTTTTCTCTTACTGACAAGCAATTTTGCACAAGCACAGCAAAAAACGCCCAAATTAATAGCCTACAATTATTATGGTGACTCTATTGACATTGAAAAGTTCTGTTCATACTTTAGATTTCAATACAATCCTCAAAATACTGAAGCAGAAACATTAATTGACAAAATACTTGAACATGTAGGCTTAAAGCGTAATTTTACTATTAGGGAATGTCCTGATCTAAATAATTGTATTGCAACAATAATTGACAAAATTCCATATATTATTTATGATAAAAATTTCTTAGAAAAAATTGGTTCTTATCACTCCTCTACTGACAAAGTTACTATTACTGATTGGGCAGCTACTTCTATTCTAGCACATGAAGTTGGGCATCATCTAAATATGCATACAATACAATTTGGTGGTTCTACCCCTGAGTTAGAACTAGAAGCTGATGAATTTTCAGGCTTTGTACTTTACAGTATGGGTGCAACATTAGAACAAGCACAAAGCGCAATGAACTCTTCTATGATTAACACGAAAGGTACTTCCACTCATCCACCTAAAACTGAAAGACTTATTGCTATCAAAAAAGGGTGGGAAAACGCTAGAGGAAAGGGCAAAATAAACGTAAAACCAGTTCCTAAACCAGAAGTATCTATATCAAGTTTATCTACAATGGAAAGAGTAGTCATAGAAGAAAAAATCAGCTCTATTATGAAGGTGGCTATTAAAGAACTTATCAATAGGCATAATTTTGTCAATCGAATGATTATTAGATTCGCTACTATAAAAAGAGATACCCAATTAGAAGATAAAATTAAGCTACTTCCAAATGGAGAATTTAGTTTTTCAGGCATTATAGAAGTACAAATTAAAGGCCGCCCAATAGATGAAACCGTTAAATATTTAACCAAAGGTAAGGCTAATAAATCTCAACTTATATTGACTGAACTAGCTATCAAAGATGCTGTTAAACCTAATGCAAAATGGGGTTATGTTGATAAAAAAGACTTAAAATAGCCTTAGCAATACATAATTTTACTGTACTGCTAAGGCATTTTATTTTTTAAATAACAAATTAATTATCTTATGTCTTAAATCTCCTATCTTATGTCTATATCACTCCTGAATCCCCATTAAATCCAGCATAAAAGCATATTGCAATGCGGTCAGTTTTTGGCGAGCGAAACGCCCTGAAGAACCGCCATGCCCTGCGTCCATATTGGTATCTAGTAGTAGGATATTGTCATCGGTTTTGAGTTCTCGCAATTTGGCAACCCATTTGGCAGGCTCCCAATACTGCACTTGTGAGTCGTGTAAACCTGTGGTTATCAGCATATTAGGGTACTCCTTTGCTGCTACCTGATCATACGGAGAATAAGACAAAATATAATCGTAGTACTCCTTATTATTTGGATTCCCCCATTCATCATATTCACTGGTTGTCAACGGAATATTTTCATCCAACATCGTTGTTACCACATCCACAAAAGGCACATCCGCAATAATGCCTTTAAACAGTTCTGGGTTCATATTGCTGACCGCACCCACTAACAAACCGCCTGCACTACCGCCTTGCGCGATTAACTTATCGGCATTTGTCCATTTTTCCGCTATCAAATACTTCGCACAGTCCACAAAATCGGTAAACGTATTCTTCTTTTTCAATAATTTGCCATCTTCATACCAATATCGCCCCATTTCTTCACCTCCGCGAATATGCGCCATCGCAAAAACAAAGCCCCTATCCAACAAACTCAAGCGACTGGAACTAAAGTAGGGGTCCATACTTGCACCATAAGAGCCATAGCCATACAGCAAGGTCGGATTATTGCCGTCCTGCTTTGTTCCTTTGCGATACACCAGCGAAATCGGCACTTTCACACCATCTCTCGCTGTAGCATACAATCGCTCTGTTACATAGTTCTTTTTGTCAAATTTATCGTCTATCACCTCCTGTTCCTTTAATAAGGTTTTTGCCTTGCTTGTCATATTGTAGTCGAAGGTAGAATTTGGAGTTGTTAAGGAAGTATAACCATAGCGCAATACATCGGTATCAAATTCGGGGTTTCGCGAAACATAGGCTAAATATGCTGGCTCTCCAAAATCAAGGTAATGCTCGCTTTGATCGTCCCAGCGAATGATGCGGAGTTGTCGCAGACCGTTTTTACGCTCGCTTACTACCAAGTAATTTTTGAAAATCGTAATGCCTGTCAACAGCACATCATCGCGATGTGGAATCACTTCCTCCCAATTGTCCTTAGTCGTTTTGTCCACTGATGTTTTCATCAGCCTAAAATTCTTTGCATTGTCATTGGTGGTAATGTAAAAATAGTCGCCGTAATGGTCTACTTCGTACTCGTGTTTTGGCCCTCTAGGCTCAATAATCGAAAATGCGTCATAGGGTTTGTCGGCATCTACAAAGCGATATTCGGTAGACAAAGTGCTGTACGAACCAATCATGATGTATCTGTCGGATTTTGTTTTGTAGACAAATACATCAAAGGTTTTGTCTTTTTCATGGTAAATTTCTTTGTCTTTAGTTACGTCATCGCCTAGCGTATGAGCGAAAATTTTGTCGGAGCGTAAGGTTGAATCTTTGGTGGTATAAAAGAAAGTTTTGTTATCATTTGCCCAAACACCCCGACCTGTTGTATTCGGAATTGCATCTTTATACACCTCGCCTGTCGCCAAATTTTTGACATGGATGGTGTATTTTCTACGCCCCACTGTGTCTACCCCAAAAGTCAGCAACTCATTGTTTTTGCTAACCTGAAAACTTGCTATACGATAAAATTCATGCCCTTCTGCCATTTCGTTGACATTCAGCATAATCTCCTCTTTTCCAGTCTCCAAACTGCCTTTTTTTCGACAGTAAACAGGGTATTCTTTACCTTCCTCAAAACGGACATAGTAATAATAACCGCGCAATCGGTAAGGCACCGACTCGTCCGTTTGTTTGATGCGACCGATAATTTCTTGATACAATTCTTCTTGAAATGGCTTCACCTCCTTCATCACTTCATCTTTGTAAGCATTTTCGGCGGTTAAATAATCAATTACTTTTTGATTTTCACGCTCTTTGAGCCAATAATAATTATCAGTTCGGGTGTGGTTGTGTATGGTTAATTCCTTTTTAACCTTCTCAGCTACAGGGGCTTGTACATTTTTTTGCATCTTACTTTTCACTTTTAATTCAGTATCTGTTCCTTTATCTTCCACTACTTCACGTTTAGCTGTGTCCTGTTGTTTTGTTGCAGGAACAGATTCACATGCAATATACAGACTAAATAGGAATAATAGACAACATACATACAAGTAGTTGCTTAAATCAATATAATTTTTCATAAACAAATGTGTGGGTTTAGTTAATTACGAATTACGAATTACGAATTACGAATTTTTAAAATACATTATTTTTTTTAAAAAAAATCCAAAAATCCAAAAATCCAAAAAGCTAAAAAGCCAAAAGTCCAACTATCATCATAAAGCAATAAAACACTCTTTATTAGGCAAAAGTTGTCTTTATAAATAGGAAATAAAAATCACATAACAATATGTTTAACAATGTGTTCATTCATTATACAATAGGGTAAATACTTTACAAAATGCATTTCACATATTCATTATAAATCACTAATTATCAACAAATTAAACAAAACAAAAATCCAATTTCAAAATAAAAAATAAAATAGTTTAAAAAAATTTTAACATTCTACTTTTTTTTATTATAATGTTGAAAAAGATAATTAAATAGTACTAAATGAAGTAGAAAATCCGCCTTGCCCTCATTACCTAACCTACTAAAAGAGTACTGTATGAAATGTTTAACGACCATTTCTAGTTTCTTACTACTCTCATGCTTGTTTTTCTATCCTATTATTGGCTACTGTCAAACAAATAGTCCTACAGTAAGCTTTCAGGTTTGTGATATTGACGAGAATGAACGTTCACTGTCGCAGTTCCCGGCCTTGTATACACTTGAAAAAAAGGTGGTAGAGCCTGAATGGTGCTATAACTGGATACAGGAACAGGATAGCTCAATAACACTCCCCCCGAAACGCCGTATTGAAACCTTTTACAGCCTCCATGATAGCTTATTGATTAGTAATTTTCACCCTTTTGTAGAAGCCGTTCATCTCTCTTATGCACAGCACCGCCCGCTTGTATTATCGCCAGATATGATTTGGTTGCTCCTCTGTCAAGGTTTTGCCCAACATCGAGCAGTTAAAAACAAGAAGAACCCTCCGTCAACAGCCCCTCCGAGCAAGAACAATATTTTACACATCACCCTTGATCAACTCAATAATGATTGGCAGCAGAAATTGCCTGAGTTTAGTTTGATGATTCAGTCAACATCCAATTACAAATTATACAATTCTATACTGGCAGATTTCTCGACTACAGGGCTTACCGAAAAAATAGCCTTTGAACTCACGCTTATGGATGTAAAGAACAAGCAATTTGTTTTTTCCATCAACACCTTTTGCGGTATCCCTAGCATAACGCTTGAGGGCACAGTTGATGATTGGCTACAATTAGAAAAAAAAGCACAACGCTTGTCTAGTTACGACCTTAAATGGTGGACAAAAGACCTGAAATATATTTTACGGCAATTTACTCGCGCTTCGCAAAATAAAGTTAATAAGCATTTTTGGAAGGATATGTATAAATGGCATACTGTAGGCAGCGGCAACCCTTATATTACAGGTTGGCTCAACCGCCTATTTCCCTACTTAGGGCATCACAAATCCATTCACCAAAATCCCATTATTGGCAAAAACCCTAAACAGTTTACACAAAGAGCTTTGCGAAAAGCCGAAAATGGCAACATTATTCCCTTTAATCGCTATATCGGCCCAAAAATAACCACTAAAGATTTTCCAAGCGGCTTATCGAAAATGGCTTTTACAGCACAAACAATGGATAACGAACCGACTAAAATGGAGTTTATTGCCGGTTTTGTTGGCATTTCGCAAAATAAACAAACAAAACACATTCGCCCCGAAATCGGGTGGATAATTGTTGAGTTGGAAGAAGTGGAAAAAAACGAGAAATTTAATAATACTATCTTTCAAGTGGATTTACACCGGTAGAGACGATTCACGAATTGCATCAAAAAAAATCGTCTCATCACCAATCATCTCTATAATAAATGAATAAAATTGATCGCACACTTTCAAAACCATTTCTAGTTATTTTTAGTTAGAATTAATGAAATAACGAAAACAGAAATGGATTTGTAAATTCGGAACGAGTAAGTACTTAGACATAAGATTTGAGATATGAGACGTGAGATAATCAACTCACTATTAGACTTGTTCGGCGAGGGCAGGTTGGAAATAAAATGGAGCTATTTTCAACCCCTTGAAGGCTTTTTGAAGGCGCATAGCCTAAGCTACGCAACTGAAAAAAGGCATAAAGGGGGCAGAAAAGAGACCATTTTAGCCCAAGATGATACCCGCCGAACAAGTCTATTAATGATTTATGCCAAATCCGATAGCTGTTTAATTTTGTCTAGTTACTTAATTGCCAATTCGTAATTTCTAATTTCTAATTAAATTCATTCGCAATTTATAACATTATATGTCTCAGGAACCAACACCGCAAACATCTGATACACATACAATTGAGCAAGAAAACAATCAAACAAACGCCCAAACAGGAAAGATATTTTTAATTGTTGTTGCTGCTTTGCTCGCCTTAATGATATTGGGTAACATCAATTATTTTTTTGAAAAAGATGAAACAGCCCAGCGTCCAACAACGACAACAACAACGAGCAATAGCCTACAATCCCAAGCCGCCGATAATCCCCCTGCCCCTGCTAAAGTAGAGGCAACGACAGGCCCTAGTCGGCAAAAACTGAACGAAAAGGGAACGCAACAGCTAAAGGACAAACAATACAACGAAGCAATTGTCACTTTTCAACAGGTGGTTGACTTAAATGAAGAAGACCCTGCGGGCTACAATAATTTAGGGGTCGCCTATAGCAAAACAGGTAACTTTCAGAAAGCCATTGAATTGTACAATAAAGCGTTGATCCTAAACCCTGATTTTGTGGATGCAAACTACAGCATGGGCTTGGCCTACGAAGGCATGAAAAATTACCCCGAAGCCATCCGCTTTTACAATCAAACGCTCGCTCTACAAGCTGACCACAAGCGCGCACATCTACATTTAGGACTCATTTACGATGCTCAAAAACAATACGACAAAGCAATAGAAAGTTACCAAAAATCCATTGCTCAGGATGCCAACTATACGATAGCATATTACAATTTAGGCAATACCTATTTGCGTAAAAATAAAGTAGATGAAGCCATGACCGCCTACCAAACAGCCATTAAAGTAGACCCTAAATATGCGAAGGCTTATGTGAATTTAGCCAATTGTTACCAGCAAAAAGGCAATACCGAAATGGCGCAAAAGAACTTTCGCAAGGCTCTAGCAATTGACCCTAGCTTGAATAAGCATCGGGTGAAGTAGCTTGGTGATTTGCTTTATTTTCTAACTTGCCTTATCCTTATACAAATATTCTTGAAACCCAATAAACGCTGCCCGAATGGATTGTATACTGCCCAATTCTTGTTGTGCATCCGAAATCTCTTTGTATTTCAATTTAAGTAATTCAGGCAACTTTTGATCATCCAATTCATTAACGCCATCTCTGATGTACTGCTCTAACACAAAATTTAGAAATTCTTGTTGCTTGGCATCGTAATCCATCAATTGAATTTTCGCTCGTTCTGCACGCGCTAATCTTGGTACCAAATTTTTGTGATAGGCCACATAACTCAATACATCAAACAAATCACTTTCTGCGCCTTGTACTAATTTTCTAAGGTCATTTAATTGCGCTCTTGTATACCCTTTTTCATTGAGTTCTTCCAATAGCTTTTTCCTAGTGCTTGGCAAACTCCATATTCGGGCTAGTTCTTGCTCATCTTTTAAAATATTTGTCAAATCACCAAAAAGTGACTCCATAAACTCCTGATGACCAATAGGCTTACCTGATGGACTGTAGAAAGAAGTTTTTACAGTAGCATCAATTTCGCGCGCTTTATAATCCGATAGTTTTACCCGTATTATTTTAGAAACTGGCTTTTCACAAACACATGGATCGTTTAGACATTCGGGGCAGGGTTCTGGTTCTTCTACTCCACCACCTGGCCCTATTGGTTTCGGTTCAGGATATGTTGGCGGTTCGGGCTCGCCATCCCATTCGGGGTCTTTAAAATGATTATGCGCTCTTACAAAATCGAAAATCGTGAAATAATATTTTCCATCAAAAAGCCTAGTTCCTCGACCAACAATTTGCTTAAATTCTACCATAGAATTGACGGGGCGAAGCAAAACAATATTGCGAATTTCGGGCGCATCTACGCCTGTACTGAGCTTTTCAGAGGTCGTTAATATGGTAGGGATGTTTTTTTCATTGTCTTGAAAATCCCTTAAATGCTGATCACCAATTGCTCCATCATCGGCGGTAACTCGATGGCAATAATCGGTGTTTTTGCTCCTAGCGCATTGATTGATCAGGTCTCGGATAATTGCAGCATGTCGTTGAGTAGCACAAAAAACCAGTGTCTTTTGATTTTGCTGAATTAAATCAAGAAAAAACTGAACGCGATATTTTTCTACTTGCTGAATAATTATATTTCTTCCATAATCCCGATAGGTAAAAACATCACCAACTTCGGCTACTCCATCCAAAATAACATCATCTGAGGTGACTATATATTCATCATAATTAGTCTGGATTTCTTTTACCCTAAATGGCGTGAGAAAGCCATCATTGATGCCGTCTTTTAGCGCATAAGTATATACAGGATCGCCAAAATATTTGTAAGTATCGGCATTGAACTTGCGCTTTGGGGTAGCGGTCAAACCTAACTGAACGGCAGGGGAAAAATGCTCCATAATCTCTCGCCACGAACTTTCGTCATTTGACCCTCCGCGATGACATTCGTCTATGATGATGAAATCGAAAAAATCTTCTGGATACTCCCCAAAATAGGGCGAATCATCGGGGCCAGACATAAAGGTTTGAAAAATGGTGAAAAAGATGCTGCCATTCTTAGGTACATGCCCTTTCTTTTTGATCTCACTAGGCACAATCCGCACTTTTATATTTTCGTCAATTTTATCAAAAGCACTAAAAGCGTTAAAAGCTTGGTTGGCCAGTATATTGCGGTCGGCTAAAAACAAAATTCTTGGCGTGCGCCGTTTGTCTCGCTTCAAATTCCATTTGGCATGAAACAATTTCCAGCAGATTTGAAAGGCGGTGGCTGTTTTGCCTGTCCCTGTTGCCATTGTTAATAATAAGCGTTCTTTCTTTTCGGCAATGGCATACAAGACTTTATATATTGCATTGTGTTGATAATATCGGGGCGACCAACTACCGCCTCTATCCTCAAAAAGGATGGCATCAAAACGCTCTTTCCAGTTTTCGATTTCAATTTTATAGGCTTCTTTGGGCGCAGGATAAGTCATTTCCCATAGTTCATCGGGGGTAGGAAATCGCTTGACTTCGCCTTCGGTGCCTGCTACTATATCCATGCTGTAGATTCGCAGACCGTTAGTAGCATAGGTATAGCGAATGTTGAGCCGTTGGGCGTAGTCTTTGGCTTGTCCAACCCCTTCGGTATAGGCTTTGTCTCGGGGCTTGGCTTCCACAACGGCTAATCTTCTGTTTCGATATATCAAAATATAGTCCGCTTTTAGGGGGTGAGTTCGGCGATTTTGCCCCACTAAACGGCCTGCTGTGATGGGAAATTCTACTCGAATACGGCTGCCTTCTATCACACCCCAACCTGCTGCTCGTAATGCTGGGTCTATATAATCTAGTCTTGTTTGTTGCTCATTCATGGCTTTTTAATTGATAGTTGTGAGTTGATAATTGTGAGTTGATAGCTTTTTAATTTTCAATTTTCAATTCTCCATTTTCAATTATTTCCCCCTGCTTGTTTTAACAATTTTTATCAGTAACTTTAACACTTCTTCTGCATCGGGATAAATACTGTCAAACATTTTTGGGGTAATGTACTGACCATCTTTTAATAGTTCGAGCCAATAGTTTGTTTCGTTGGCCTCTTTTAGTGCAATATTCATTTTATGAATAAAATCTGCTCTACTTTCGGCATGTTCTGCTTCTCTTATCAATGCACCTATGGCAGTTCCGCTTCTCAATAATTGCTTACTTAAAACATATTCTTTTTGCTCTGTTTGAAGATATTTATACAAGTTTATAATACGTAATGCAAAAGCATATGACTTATTCATCACTATATTTTCCTTCTTCTTCATATTTTTTTTAATTGAAAGCTTTTTTTAATTGTGAGTTGTAAATTGTGAGTTGATAGTTTTTTAATTTTCAATTCTCAATTCTCCATTATTTCCCCCTGCTTGTTTTAACAATTTTTATCAGTAACTTCAATACTTAATGCTACATTTTCAAGGGTTAATTTTCCAGAAAAAGCTTTTTGTAAAAGGGATTTTTTGAGTTCATTTAATAATAATAATTTTAAATTATACTTAGCTTCCATTTTTCTAATTTTCGTATTTAGTGCAGTTAATTTTTCTACTTTGCTATTTTGCATTGAAATAATAGGTATGGGAATTTTAATTGCTTTGATTTTTGATAAATTTAAGTTCTTTTGACGAACACCTCTCCGTAGTTTTAAAATGTCTTTTTTTTGTGCATTTATTGCATTTAATACAAAAATTAAATTCAAATTTTCTCTTGGCTCTACCCCTACAATTGCCTGATTAAATGTAGCATCTCTATCAATAATAGACATTTTAAGAGCAGCGGTATCATACATACCTATTAATAAAGAACCCTTCGGAAATAACTTAGCATTTGAATTTTCAAGACCTTCATTTGTAATATGTCTTTCTGGCTCAGTCGTAAAAGTGTCATTAAGCTCACCAGAAGAATACCAAGGAATATGACCTTCATCCCAATATTCTTTCCTTGCTCGTGATGGAGTTCCACCACTTTTAACTAAACTTAATTCCCCCAATTTCCTCTCCTCCCAACCTTCTCCTTTTTGAGAAAAAATTTCATTTAGTTTTGACTGAAACAACTCCTTAGCATTAATAATATTTTGTTCAATATTGGCTTTGGCTTGCTCTATTTTGGCAAATGCTTTATCTAATAAGGCAACAATGGCTTTTTGTTCATGAAGTGGGGGGATGGGGATTTGAACTCCAAATAAATTTTTAGCTGATAACTCCTTAAAGGTTGTACCTGTCCCTAGCTCATTTAATAAAACAATATTTGATTTTAAAAAATAAAACAAATAATGATTATCAAGATTTTTTTGAGGAATAAGACCTCTACAACCTTGATTTGTAGACATTGAAGTTTTATTTATTGCTAAATGTCCAATAGGAGCTCTTGTTGATAAAATAACTGAATTTGGTGGC
Organism: Bacteroidota bacterium; assembly: GCA_020631155.1. Lineage (GTDB taxonomy): Bacteria > Bacteroidota > Bacteroidia > Chitinophagales > UBA2359 > JAHDHV01. The sequence continues at coordinate 10,637 of JAHDHV010000185.1, forward strand.
AATAACTTAGCAGAAGATTTTGCCAAACCCAATTTTGTTATCTTTCTTGCAGTGTCAGAAACATATTTTGAGGATAACTTGCCTAAATTTTTTGGAGTAATCCAATTAATATTCCCTCCCCAATATTCTTTTATTTTAGATTTTGGAGTTCCGCCATTCACTATCTTACACACCTCTCCCAACTTTTTCATTTCCCATCCATCAGGCAATTTTGATTGTTTTTCTCTTTCCAAAATACTATTTTTCATTTTCATACAATGCTTATTATTTTTTATGTGTTTCTACTTCTATAACAGCTAAAGCTGTCGCTACACAAATATTCCATTAAGGAATCACAACTCAAAAAAATCACA
>JAHDHV010000186.1 GCA_020631155.1 Bacteroidota bacterium
TGAGCAGTTTAGTCTTTTACTATTGTAACATTAATTTTGTCTAGGTACTTACTATCAATAATTTAAAACAAACCTAAGTATCATTTAGCTTTATCCAAACACTTTATATCAAAAAATTTAGCTCTTTGTTATATCACCACAGTATGATTCACACTTTTTCTTCTGAAAAACAAGGGGTTTGTTATTTTTTTGATTACATTTGTATGACATTTTTTTTGTCAGAAATTTCATGAAAAGCTATTTAGTTTCTAATACCTTGCCTTTCAATGATTTAAAAATTCATAAAAAACTACAAATAATGGCAATTATTTAATTCTCAATTTGTTAATTAATAGTTTTAAGTGCCAAGCACTATTTAATTGTGCACAATTTTGTTCTAAAGTATTGAAGTTCAGTGCCTTATTTTTTAAAAAAAGTCATTTAATTTTGTCTAGGTACTTATGTTTTTAAAAAGAGTGCTTCCCCTACTAGGCTCAAACCTTTTAAAGCTCGGAAAAAACCTATGAATAACTGGACATCAATAACTCAGAAAATTAACATAAACAATTAAAACAAACACATTATTATTTTTAACAATACATTTCTCACAGTAAAAATCAGCGAAAAGTAAGTAATACATTAACAAAAATGAACACAAAGCAATACATCCATTCACTTCAAAACCTTCTTTTTTGCTCCTTGCTTTTATGTATAGGCATATTGCCAAACTATGCACAACCTCCACATGCTGGAGGTCAATGGCAGGGACGTGGAAGCAGTGGCGACCGCGCTATGATGATGAATAAACCCGGGCTTATGGGTAAGGTGACCGATGGAGAACAAGGTATTCCTTTCGCCAATATTGTCGCTTATAATTCGGCAGATAGCACAAAAGTTAAAGGCATGGCTACCGATTCTACGGGGCGTTTTTTCCTGCCGCTTCCTGCTGGTGATTATTATGCAAAAATCTCTTTTTTATCTATGCGTCCAAAGCAAATTGATAGCTTGACAGTGACTGATAAAGCGGTTAAATTGGGGCGTATTGCGCTGAGTTTGGGCAATAATCAGTTGGATGCGGTAGAGGTTAGAGGGGAAAAAAGCGTGATGGAATTGAAGTTGGATAAACGGGTGTTTAATGTGGGTAAGGACTTGGTAAATGCTGGAAATAATGCGGCAGAAATCTTGGATAATGTGCCTTCGGTGACGGTGGATATTGATGGAAATGTGAGTTTACGGGGTAGTGAAAATGTGCGGATTTTGGTAGATGGCAAAGAATCGGGCTTGGTAGGAACGAGCAGTACGGATGCTTTGCGGCAGTTGTCGGGAGCTTTGTTAGATAAAATTGAGGTGATTACCAATCCTTCGGCGCGCTATGATGCGGAGGGGGAAGTGGGCATTATTAATCTTGTTTTGAAAAAGAAAAAGGATAAAGGGGTAAATGGTTCTTTTGAATTGAAGGCTGGTTATCCCGAAAATTTTGGCGCAGCCTATAATCTAAATTTTCGCCGAAAAAAGATGAATTTTTTCAGCAACTTCGGCATTAATTATATGAAGCGGCCGGGCAGTGGCTCTTTTTTCCAACGAATCAATAATAATGACGGCACCATTAGCATCTACGAAACAGATCGCGAGCATAAAAGAGGCGGATTATCCACTAGTATTCAACTAGGTACAGATTTATTTATCAATAAAACAAATACCCTCACCATGTCGGGCTTGTATAAATACAGCAACAATAAAAACAATGCCTCGCTAGAATATCGCGATTTTGACCTCAACAATCAACTCATTAATACCACTACTAGAACCGATGAAGAAGATGAGCCAAGTCATGATGCCGAGGCTGCTTTAAGCTATAAAAAAACCTTTAGCCGAAAAGGCCATGCTTGGACAATAGATGCTAAATATATGTTGGGAGATGATACAGAATATGTTGATTATACCGAAAATAGCACCGCTCCTAGCATTGCCGACATTATCCAACGCTCAAGCAATCGTGAGTATCAACAAACGATTTTGGTGCAGACGGATTATGTATTGCCTTTTGCTAAAGATGGAAAATTTGAAACAGGTTTAAAAACTACGCTCCGCAATATCAACAATGATTATACAGTGGAACAATTTGGCGATAATATATGGGAAGTTTTGCCAAACTTGGATAATGAATTGGCGTATAAAGAAAATATTCATGCTGCTTATGTGATGCTGGGCAATAAGACGGGACGTTTTTCTTATCAAGCAGGTTTGCGAACCGAATATTCGGATATTAAAACAGAATTATTGGAAACGAATGAATCGAATCCGCGCGATTATTTAAACTTTTTTCCAAGCTTTCATTTGGGCTATGAATTTGGCAACAATAATACCTTTCAGTTGAGTTATAGCCGCCGAATTACGCGACCGCGTTTTTGGTTTTTATTGCCTTTCTTTACCTTTAGCGATAGCCGAAACCGCTTTACAGGTAATCCTGATTTAGACCCTGAGTATACGGATGCTTATGAAATGGGCTATTTGAAAAATTTTGAAAAAGGCACATTCTTATCCAGTCTTTACTACCGTTATAAAACGGATGTGATTACTCGAATTATACTGACAGATTTAGAAAGTGGAACGGGCAATACCAACATTTTCCCTGTCAATTTAGCAACAGAAGATGCTTATGGTATGGAATTTAATTTATCCTATAGTTTTACCCAAAAGTGGCGAGTCAATGCTAATTTGAACGCATTTCGAGCTGTAACGGATGGAACTTACACCTACTTGGCCGATACTGGTGAGGAGGTAACTGTTGATTTGGAAAGTAATGGCTGGACCTGGCGCAGTCGCATTTCTACTAAAATAAAACTACCACAAGGTCTTGATTTTCAGACTTCTCTCAACTATCGTGCACCGCTACAAAGGCCGCAGGGTAAAAGTTTATCTGTATATGCTTGGGATATGGCATTTGCCAAAGATATTTTAAAAGGTAATGGCACTTTAACCTTGAGTGGCAAGGATTTGATGAATAGCAGAAAACGGCGCATCATCATAGATACTGATGATTTATATTCAGAAACAGAATTTCAATGGCGCGCTCGACAAATTTTATTAACCTTTAATTATCGCTTGAATCAGAAAAAAAGACGCTACGGCGGCGGACGTGGCGGCTATAGCGGCGGTGGGGATTATTAGAAAATAATAAAATCCCCTATCTTTTTTAAAAGATAGGGGCAAATTATGAAAAGAAAAAACTCTGTTATGCTTCTTTTTTTAAAAAATAAGTATTTAGACATAAGATAGGAGACATAAGACTTGAGATAATGAACGAATTATTAATAATTTATGGCAAGTCTAAATGTTGTTTAAGTACTACAGAATAATTAAACAGGTCTCTTTGTTTGATTAAAGCGATGAAAGTCAATACTTTAGAACAAAATTTTGCATAATTAATTAGTGCTTGGCACTTAATTTTGTCCATCTACTTAATAATGCAAAATTAGATTATCGTTTAGTAATGCTAATAGGTATACAAACTGGTATTGGGCAGCAAGCTTCTACCGTAATTGTTACAGGATAAACCATATCTGTACAGGCGTTGGGGACATCGGAATCGGAAGTTCCATCTAGCATATATGTTAAGGTAAATGGTCCTGCTCCCATAGAGGGATCATACACAAAAGTACTACCTAGCAATGCGCCTGATACGGGATCGGTTGTTTCTACCCACTCTCCTAACGTTGTCCCTTCAGTAATTAAACTGCTTAAATCTAATACCTCTCCTCTATCGCAAACGATAGCATCTGTTGTAACGGTAGCGATAGGAGTCACTGCATCTTGCCTGACAATTACGGTGTAAAATGGCATACAATAAGGATTGTTGAAATTTGGGTTATCTGCTGATAATCCGACATAGAAATAGATTTTTTCAGGAATGGTATCCGTATTAGCTGGCAAAGTGACACTAAGGGTTGTACTTGTTGCCGCGCTTGGCGGTGCAAGGCTGGTATTTACAGGGTCCAAGAATGCTTGTGCTCCTGTATAAAAATCTACCGCCCCTACTGCAACACTATCACTGTAATAGAGTGCCAAATTGCCGATGTCTGCACTATGTTCTATGGTTAGGCTAAAGGTTTCGTCTGAACAAACGGCGACTGGTGCAATCAAATTAGTAATTTCAGGGCAAGGGATGGTACAAGCATTAACCGTTATTGTAATGGGATAAGTTTGGTCGTTACAAGCTCCGCTTCCTTCCCCTGCTAAACCGGGTACGATGTAGGTAAAGTTATAAGTATTGCCTGCCATAGCTGGCGTAGCGGTAAAAAAGGAACTTAACAAGCCACCTGAACCATCTTCATCTACCCAATAGCCCATTGTAGGATCACCTGTTGTAATTAAATCATTTAAATTCAATACGTTTTCTGCCAAACCAAAATCTGCCTCACACAAAGTTGGTGGCGTATCCAATACATAAGCAGGGGTAGCAGGGTTGACTAATACACTCGTCATGCTAAGGGGGATACAGTTCGGATCGTTGATAAATGTATTTCCATTTTCCAAAATACCATATACTAAATAAGAGATATTGGAACCGCTTGTATTAGGTGGAAAATTGGCAGTAACTAAGGTACTTCCTGTATTGGTAGTAGGAGTAATAGGGCTTACTAGTGGTAAAGCTCCTCCATTTCCTGTGGCATACAGTTGAGAGGCAGTTAAGCCGATGCCATCATCTACCATATAATAAAGGGCTAAATCCCCCGGGTTGGAAGTATGCATAAAGGTTAGCTCAAAAGTTTCATCAGAACAAATAACAGCAGGGGCATTTTGCAATTCTATAATTGGACAAGAACAGTCTTGTACCTCTAGTTGTATGCTGTAACTTTGATCGTTACAAGCTCCTGTGCCTGCGCCACTTGCACCTGCTACGCTATATGTAAAGCTATAGGTTCCTGCGGTTGTTGCGGTAAATACACTGCCTGATAAGCCGCCTGTGGCATCGTCATCTATCCAAGTGCCTGTCATATTTCCAGTAACTAAACTATTCAAATCCAGTGAGTTATCGCTCGCTCCTAAGTCTGTATTACAAATTGGCAGGGGGGCTTCTACATAGGCAGGTTCCGTAATACCATATACTGTAAGTACATTACTTGCCATCGGCTGACAATCGGCGGCTATTTCGGGATTGCTACTATCTAAGATGGCATAAATATTATAGGTGCCTGGTGCTAGTTGTATTCCATTAATAGTGGAGGCTGTGGCACTGCCTGTTAAAGTAGTTAATTGAGTAGCTCCTCCATTGCCTGCGCTGTATAAATCCGCATCCGTTAAAACGGTGCCGCTATTGTAATAAATCGCTAAATCGCCGGGGGTATCTGAGTGCATGAGTGTCATGCTAAATACCTCTTCAAAACAAACGGCGGTCGGTGTAATTGCAGCATTGATGCTAGGGCAAGAGCAGTTATTAACAGTTATAGTAACGGGATAGGTGACATCTACACAAGGGGCGGTAGCTGCCAAGCGATAAGTAAAAGTATAGGTATTCCCTGCCATCGCGCTAGTGGCTGTAAAGGTGCTTCCTGTTAAAGCTCCTGACGCGCCTGTATCTTCCCACACTCCTGTTACATCTCCTGCTAATATCAGTGTATTTAAATCTACAACATTATCCCCTCCACCAAGATCAATATTACACACTTCGGCTTGATCCAATAAGGTCGCGGTGCGTTCTTGATCAGTGATTTCTACCACACATAATAACTCTACATTACAGCCACTTGCATTTAAAGCAGTATAGTGATAAATACCTGTTGTGGTGATGGTTAAATTAACATTGGTTTCACCTGTCAAAGCCGTACCATCTTTAAACCACTGGATGTTGGTATAAGTAGCATCAGCTGTTGCCTGAAAAGTATCGCCCGGACACATTACGCCGCGCTCCCCAATACAGGGACATTCATTAATCAAGACTGTAACCGTATAGGTTTTATCTGCACAATCTGTTCCGTCTGCACCATCACCTGGGATTGTATACGTAAAATTATATACATTTCCAGTCATCGTTGTATTAGCAGTAAATAAACTACCAGTTAATCCACCTGAAGCATCATCATCTGACCATACCCCATCGGTAGGGCCGGAAGTAATAAGTGTGCTTAAATCCAATTCATTGTCAATGACTGCTCCTGTAGTATCTCTATCACAAACTGAAACAAATTCGTTAGACAAAACAACCTCTGGCGTTGGCGGATAGATGGTAACTGTTGTTGCTACGAATGGTCGGCACAATGGCGGATCATAGTCAGGATGTCCAGTTGCTAATAATCCGTATACATAATAAGTGATAGGGGAAGTAGTTGTATTGGGTGGAAAAGCTAAACCATTGACAACAGTATAATTTTGTGCTGCTGTTGGAGCGATATTATCTTGTAATAAAGTGCCCATACCATTGTATAAATCTACAACTGATAAAGGCGCAGTATCATACACTAATTTAAAATTGCCATTGGCATCTACTTCATGCGAAATCGTAGCATCTGTTGTTGTATTGATAGCACATAAACTAGGTAATGCGGTAGATACACCTGTTAAAATTTTACAAGTGCCATCCAAAAAGCCAATGTCAAAAGTATGGTCATTTACACCTGGTCCGCCTGTAGTTGCTTCTACAAATGGGTAGTCGTCAAAAGGCGCGCCGATGCTCGCAATAGCTGCATCCGAATCGCTATCATCTTCTCCCATATTCTGCGTTGTCAATACATATTGGCTTCCGTTTACATCTAGTATACCTTGCGAAGAATCATATTGGTCAGGATTATCTATAGCAATATAATAAGTTGTAAAAGGGTCTAAACCCGTATAACTTCCCGAAGTGGGATTTCCATTTAAAGGAGAAACTCCATTAACATCTACATTTGCCTCATTAAAATAATATTGTCCATTGGCATCCGTAGTTGTTTGCCCTACAAGAATGTAAGTACCCGGGCTATTAGGGTCTTCCGTATATAAATTAACGGTTAATCCCGGAATTGGCGTTTCGCTCGGGTCTTGCACCCCATCGCCATCAGAATCTACCCAAATATAATTTCCAATTTCTAAAGGAGCAGGCTCACACATTGCTTCAATATCACCTAAACCACCACCTTTACCGTAAGTTGTTGCACTATTATAAGCCGTTTTAAACACATGCATATAGTTGTTTCGGCCACCATCACTAAGGTCTAGCCAGCTAATGCCCCCCTGAAAAGGCAAACTCACATCATAAGCTGTTTGTACCACTTCATTTCTACCGGGCAATACCAATAAACCACCTTGACTTGTCTCATCGTGTAAAATACTTCCATTTTCTAAATAATAATCATAATGGAAAAATTCTCCACCGTCAGGACCTTGGCCTGTGCCTGCCCCTGCTGTGGGACCTAAGCTACCTGCTTGTGCATTACTTTCTATTGTCCAGCTACTTGTACCCGTTGGGGCAGCAATTAAAATATCTCCTGCCACATCACCGATATACAATTTGTTGCTACAATCTGTTGCCTTTACCTGAAATCCCGATTGCTCACCATAACGGTCTCTAAGCCCTATGATCATTTCATTATTATCAGAAAATTCAATGTCGGTCAACCAAGGCTGAGGATACACATATTCACTACCAAAATACGTACTTTGTGCTTTCCAAGTTGTTGACCAAGGATTCCACTCTGCCTGCCCACCATACTGATCACAGCGCAAAACAGCACAACCTCGCACATAATCCAATGGAAAATCTAATACGGGTGCCGTATTAAAACTGTTGGTAGCAGGGTCAAAACTATATACATAAGCATGAAGATCGGCAGTATTTTGAGTTGTTTCTCCTGTACAAGTAGTCCCCACATACAAAGTGCCTTCATGGTAATTGAGTGCAAATGGGCGAATATTATTGGCTGCATCGGGGCAAGTTGCATCTTCGGGAATAGGAAAAACGCTAATATCAGCAGCCGTTGGTGTAGCAGGAAAGGCGGTAATATCTATCACATACAAGCTTTTATCTGTTAAATTAACACCATATAAAGTAGATTGATCATCAGAAATATCAATATCCCCCCAAGACATTTTACCTACGGGGTCCCAGCTATTCGGATCACATTCAAAGTCGGTGCTACCTATTGGGTGAGGGTCTACTCCTGCGGTGCCTGCCCCGAAAGTTGCTTCCAAATCAAACCATACACTAATCGCGCCTGTTGTCATATCTTTCCGATAAATAGCTCCTACTCCACCTGGGCCAAAGCTAGAATGGCGTTTCATAAGGGAAGCTAATAATAAATTTTGAGATTCTTTGTGATAAGCCAAGCCCCAAGTTGTTCCGATTTCAGCGTGTGTTGCTTCCTCTACTTTAGAGGATGGATTATTTTTTCCTCCTTCATCATACAACCAAGAAACCAATGCATCTGAATTGGCATTAGGGCCATTATAAGCATCATATAAGTAACAGGAAGTAAATAAACGTGGGTTATCTTGACAATAATCAGAGGGGTAATGTACCCCAAAATTGCTTGCACAATTTCCTGTAGTCAAAAACTGTACGGAGGTAGGTGAATCTCCCCCTACTGGACTAGAGTACAAACCTGATGGCAAATCAAATTCAAGGCGATAGGTTGCTCCTGCTGTTAAAGCTGTAAAAGCATAAGAACCATCTGCTTCGGTAGTTGTGGTAGCCACCAAGCCAGTATCATCGTATATATTTACAATTACACCTTCAACACCGGGCTCGCCCGTATCTTGAACACCATTGGCAGAATATTCTCTAAATACGGTACCTCCTATGTCATCACCAGAACAAGAAGCTATTTGACCAAAAACATTACTAGATAACATAAGAAAAAACACAATCACCAACAAAGTATAGCTTATTTTATTCATTTATATGGGATTTTATTTTTGTTTCAGTAAATTTGGTGGGAAAAACTGCTATGTTTGATTTTCTTACTAACACTTTGTTTCTAAAATTGCTATTTAAGTACTTAGACATAAGATAATTAACTCACTATTAATGATTTATGATAAATTCAATAATTGTTTAATTTTGTCTAGTTACTTAGCCTCTAAAAAGCAGTCATTATTTTTCAATATTTTAACGTTTGGATTCTATTGATTATCAGATATTTGAAAGAGTTATAACCGCTAAAGTTGCTGTTACAGAACTCACTTAAAAATAATTGTTATCAATAAATTTGCCCAATACGAATCATAAATCTATGACCTGTTAAAATAAGCGCAAACTGTTAGGTAGAAAAACTCAGTATTTGAAACATACTGAAAAAATCATGTAATTTGGCAACAACAAATTAAAACACTTTCTATTCTCTAATCAAAAAATTTAATTTGAAATAGAGTTTAATTAAAAAAAGAAAGTTAAAAATTATTTTTTGGACTTTGTGATTTTATGATAATCAGTTGAATGATTTAACTGATTATTTCTGCATTACTTATAGTTTTTGCAAAGTAACCACTCCGGGTTCAGGGGTAGGAGCGCAAGGACAAACTGCATAGGTCACAGTCATTTCCACATAATCAACAGATGCCGTAGAAGAAGTACCCAAAACAGCTCCAGACTTCGCTTTGATAGCCAGCCCAAAGTCGGGGTCAGTAATATCTGTAGCAGTAAAAGTAAGTCCCCAGGTATCAGTACTTCCTCCATAAGAATAATCTAGCCACTCATTTGTCCAATCTACACCTGTAGACTGGTCATTGCCAATTGGAGTAGCAGTTCCTGCTTCCACAAATTGGATCAAAGCATCCTGATTTCCATTAAGTCCGGTACTAGGAATTTGCTGCCTTCTGATGGTTACTTCAATACCTTGAACTGTGGCAGCGCAGGCTACATCTGTACCTACTGCAACAGGAGCGGATACGATTAGACAAGCCGAAGGGCTATTGCTACTCTTCAGTGCATTGGCAATAGCACCTGTATCGTCTTGAACAAGTGCATTAGTGGGCGTATCCCAAGAAACAACTTCTCCGCAGGCACTTTGGGCAGCGGTGAAGGTATAGGTCACAGTTGTTTGTGCCAAAGTTATCTGAATTATAAAGCAATAGCAACAAATAAGGAGTATAACATTTTTTAACATAAAATAACTAGTTTAGGATTTCTAGTATTAATAATACAGCAAATCATGCTTTTTTACCAATACTTTACTGAAAAAATATATTAATACCAAATAGTTAGATGTGAATAATGAGCTATAGCGTTTCTAATAACGAACTCATTACTAATAACTATGGTAAATTTAAGTGCACTTATTTTGTACACTAACCGAATTATGACGAAGGTATTTTTTGGGTAGTTGGAAGTAAAAAAAAAAATTTGAACACTGAGTATTTAGGGTAGAATGGCGTTTTTCTTTTCCATGTTCCTAGTTCAGAACACAGATTACCCTAGTCTAACACTAGATATAGTTTTGTTATTGTTTTGCGTATTTAAAGTACTTAGACATAAGATTTGAGACATAAGATAATGAACGAACTATTAATGATTTATGGCAGGTCTAACTGTTGTTTAATTTTGTCTAATTACTTAATAGTTACAGAAAATATTGCGTGTAAGTTATCCTAATTTAGTAGTTTTTTTTATTGCTAAAATGTAAAAGGTGCGATTGTTTCGACTTTGTTATTTTAGCGTTTTTAAACAAATACTACTCCCTTTGTATACTGAATAGTTTATATAATGTTACAAATAAGGTCGTTTTTTTTGAATAAAAAATGCATTAAAAATAGCAGTTTTCTTGCGTTTGAGTTTTTTTGGGTGAAATTTATTCAAGCAAACATACATTATGCTTGTGCTTGCTTTTTAAAAGAAAAAAAATTGGCCTTTTTTCTAAAAGTGTCTTTTTTTTTTTCAAAAATTCAAATCAGTTGACACATTGTTATTTTTGCAAAAAAAACGCCTGAGTGTGTCAAAAAAGAGGGATTTCATATAATATTTTTTTACCTTAATCTTAAAAAGTGTCCCTTTCCCTACGTTTTTTTCTTTTTTACTTGATAAAATAGTA
>JAHDHV010000187.1 GCA_020631155.1 Bacteroidota bacterium
TGTATTGGAAGATTATATTGGTTTAAATTTTAAAACGACTTTTAGTTAATTTTTTCTTTTATAAAGAAAATTAACAAGATGTTAAAAGGAAAGATTCCTTACATCATTTCAGCAATGTCAAAGAGCAATAGAAACAGCTGTTTTCAGCGTTTTGGACAAAGGTAATTAATCTTTTTAAAATAGGCAAGCTTTTTTGGTTGCGAGTTGTTAGTTTTTGGTTGTGGGTTGCTTGTTGAGTATGGTTTTGAACTTGTTTCGACGAGAGCACGAAAAAACATATCCCACTACCATGATGGCTAATCTGACCACATGTATGTGGTCAGACCGCTACACAACTATTTCCAAAGCCAAATACAATTCGGCATTACGTTTTACTACTATGACGGCTAAAGCGTTCGCTACACAACTATTTTCAAAGTCGAATACAATTCGGTGCTACGCTTTTTACCATGACGGCTAAAGCCTTCGCTACACAACCATTTCCCAAAAGCCGAATAATTCGGCACTACGAAAACAAAAAAAGCCTGCACCGTCCAAATGGATGATGCAGGCTTTTAAATTTATAAAATTACACAGGGATTCATCCCTGTGTATTGATAGGAATTATTCCTGTGTATTGATAGGAATTATTCCTGTGTATTGATAGGAATTATTCCTGTGTATTGATAGGAATTATTCCTGTGTTATTGACAAGAAATTACTCCTTAATCAATTTGGTGTTGATAATTTCTGCTCCGTTGTTTAAGGAGATGAAGTATACGCCTACTGGATATTGGCTAACATCTAATTGAACATTGTTGAGGCCGTTGGTGGCTTGTAGGGTTTTGTTGGCTACTAGCTGACCTGTGGCGTTGAAGATGTTGAGGTCAATATTGCTGGCTACATCGGCGGTAAAGCTGATGTTGACGTGTTCTACGGCTGGTATCGGGCTGACTTGTGTGATGCCAAAGCCTACTTCGCCTCTCACTAAGGTAATAACGTTGGAGGAGCTAGAGTCGCCGTTAAAGTCGGTTTGGTCTAAGCGGTAGTAAGCGATGCCCGCAGGTGCTTCTTTGTCCATATGGTTGTAGAAGCGCGCTTCAAAGGTCGTGCCTGCTCCGTCTATCGTTGCAATGGCTTCAAAGTTGATGCCATCGGTAGAGCGCATTAGGGTGAAATAGTCGTTGTCTACCTCTGTAGCGGTTGTCCATTTCAGTAAGTTGCCTTGCGACAATACTTCGCCCTCAAAGCTCAACAATTCGATTGGTGTTGGCTTACAAGTAACGGCTGTACTCGCATACTCAAACATACATCCTGCATCATCGGTGATGGTGAAGTCATATGTCTGTCCTGATGGAATCGGGCCTAAAGTAATGTCTCCGCTTGTTACATCGCTGGAAACGCTGCCACCTATCTGGTAGTTGCTGCCGTCATAGGCTGGTAAACCGCCGCTTATTTGTAGGCTTACTGTGTAAGAGGAAGCCATTTCATCACAAACTAGCTCCATTGTTGTCTCAATTGCTTCTAATAAGATAACAGATGCGCCTGTAGCAGTTACGGTACATATGTTTTCTGTATCAGGAAGTCCGTCACCGTCTTCATCTAAACCTGCCATTGTTGCAATGTAGTAAGCGGTATTGGTGGTTAAACCGTCAATATCTGCTAAAACAAAGTTGCCATCATTGCTGTAAGCTAATACCTCGCCGATTGCATCGCCTGAGCCTGTATGTAGGATGTAGACTAAGATATTGTCGCCTGTTAAAACAACATCGCTTGCTGTTATGCTAAAGCTTTCATCGCCTGCACAACTGTAAACTGGTGTTGTTGGTAAAGTACCTGCTGAGATTTCATCACATTCTTCCTCCTCTTTACAAGTAACTACTTCTGTTTCCACATCTACGCTTGCACAAATGCCATCGCTAATTGTGAAATCGTAATCTGTGCCTGCACTGAATGGCCCTAAAATAGTCGATCCGCCTACTTCATCATTAACAGGGCCTATGATGCTGTAGCTGCTGCCATCGTATGCTGGTAAACCTCCACTAATGGTAACAATAACAGAGTACTCGCCTGTGGCATTATCGCAAATTGCTTCGTGTTCAACCGCAATTGCGTCTAAGTATACAATGCTTGCGGTGCCTGTTGCGATTGCGGTACATTCGCTATCTAAGTCTGGAATACCATCACCATCTGCATCAGGTCCGACTGCTGCTGTTACATAGTAAGTGGTGTTGGTGCTTGCGTTTGGAATATCTGCAAATGCAAATTCTCCTGTGCTATTGCTGGCTAAAACATTGCTGGCTACATCTTCGCTATCTGATAATAAGTAAGCGGCTACTTCGTCAAATTCAGGATCAATGACTAAACCTGTAGCCTCAACAGTTGCGCTGCTACTTTCATCACAGAATACAAATTCACCAGAAACACTTCCTGCCATTGGTTCACAAATTTCTTCTATTACCTCCATACATTCTTCATCATGCATAAAAGTAACTGCTCCTGTTTGGCAGAAATTACCGTCATTACTGACATCTAAGCTGAACATTCTATCATTTGGAATTGGTCCTACGGTAGCGGTTGCGTTGTCTGTTTCACTATCCCAAATGGCAGTGAATGGGGCAAAGTTGATGTTGTAGCTTCCTGTATTGGCATACTCAGGGAAGCCGCCCGTAATGGTGATGTCTACAAAATAGCCACCACCTACATCATCTCTACAGTAGGTTGTTCCTGTTATATTAATTGGATTCAATACGGTTACACCGATAGAATCGCTCAACTCAGGAGATACCGCTAAACAGATGCCTGCTTCGTTGTTTAACAATGTGCTTGCATCGTCACCAACTGCTGGTAGGTCTGGATTATCGCTAGTGAGGTAATTCACTAATGTTAATTGGTATTCGCCTGATGGTAGGCTGCCAAATTCGCCGTCAGAGCTACTCGCAACAACTGTGTAATTTGGAGCTTGTGTTAATAAGTACAATTGGCTGTAATCTGCGCCATTATTGTAATCAATAGCACCAATGTTGATCTCGCCGCCATCACAAATAACTTGGTTGTCAATAGCTGGTGTACCTGCATTGGCTTCACATTCAAATGCCATTGGCATAAAGCCGAAGCTCGCGCCAAGGTCTACATCTTCACCTTCGCCTAAAGCAACAGGTATTTCGATAACGGTTGTAACTTCCGTGCCATCAGGAGAGGTAGATAAATCTACCAATACGGTATAATCATCTTCGTCTAAACCAGTGAAAGTATAAGAACCATCGGAATCTGTTACAACAGAACCAACGACATTTCCATCACCATCTAATAAGGTAACTGTTACACCGTCTAATAATGGCTCGCCTTCATCATATTCACCATCACCGTCAAGGTCTAACCATACAAAACTGGTAATAGAGCCTGTTTCTTCGCCTGGTCCATCTGGACAAGTAAGGCTGGTTGCGCTGGTTGTTACTGTTCCGCAACTGTTGCTGATGGTAAATACTACGCTTGCTGTAGAGCCTGCTGGAACACCGTAAATGCTGCCTGTTTGGTTGGCACCACCGTCTACAGAGTAGCTAATGGCTGCGCCGTCACAAGCGGTTGCAATGATTAAACAGTTTTCCTCGTCTATATCTACATTTACATTTGTATTTACATCTGGTAAAATGTTTACGGTGAAACTGACCGAAACTTCTTCACAACCTTCTACTGTGTCGGCTGGAATAGTTGCGGTGATATTTTGGGAAATGCTTTCGCAACCGTCATTGATTAATGTACCTGTATCAAAGCTATCACCTGTTGAACCATCTGACCAGATGATGTCATCGGCAGTAGCATTGGCAAAGTCTATGGCTAAAGTAGCTGCATCGCCAGAGCAAACATCAATGGTTGCATCTTGACCTTCAGCCATGTTTAATGTAGGACAAACAACTTCTTCTGGACAGTCAATGGTATAGTCACCCACTACAAAACAGCCTGCTGGTGCGCCGTCTACAGAAATCGCATAAGTAACCACATCTTCATGGCTTAAATCGCTTGGTTCGCCTGCTAGAGCAACGCCATTAACAGTATAATTGACAGAAACACCTTCACAATTAAGGGTCAATGTTTCCTCACAGCCCATAGGTTCTACAAAGTCTGTTCCTTCTTGTGGCAATCCGTAAAGGTTGACTGTACCTGCATTTACATTTACAATACCGCCATCTACATCACAAGTAACAACTGCCGTTAAGGTGTAGCTACTTGCACCGCAAGAATTAGCTGCTTCTAAAGTGCCGTTATAAGTTGTACCTGTTTCACCTGTTGATTCGCCATTTAAGAACCATTCTACAGCTAGGGTAGAACCTGCGCCACCTTCTACACTAATTTCAGCGTTGATGTCTAAGCTTTCGCCTTCGCATCTAGTATCATCAATACCTGATACCAAAGTAGCTACTGCACATTCTGGGCAATCAATGGTATATTCTCCAGAAACGCTACAGTCTTCTGGCGCGCCTGTTGAACTAACTGTATAGCCTACAACATCTTCATGTGCTAAACCAAATGGTTCGCCATCAATTGCTTCGCCGTTGACAGTGTAGGTTACTGTAGCACCTTCACAAACATTGGTTAATGCTGGGTCACAACCTGTTGGTAATTCGTAGTCTCCCTCTTGTGGGATGCCGTAAACGGTAATACTACCTGCGTCTATTGTTGTTACTGATAAATCAACACCACAGATGACAACAGCCTCTAAAGTTGTTGTTGCACTTCCGCAGCCTTCAAAACTGCTTGCGGTGCCGCTGTAAGTTGTACCTGTTTCGCCAGTTGCTTCGCCATTTAACAACCATTCGATAGTTGAGGAGGCAGCTTCGTCGCCTGTAATTTCGATGCTTGCGCTGATACTTAAATCATCGCCTGTACAGCTATCTCCTTCAATGCCACTGACTAAACTAACCGTTGGACAAACTGGAGCAGCAGAGCAAGAAACGGTGTATTCTCCTGCATATTCACAAACAGAACCTACAGGAGCATCTGGTACAGATACAATGTAGTTTATGGTCATGTTTTCCCCTTCTTGTAAATCAAGTGGCTCAACAGAAGTATAAGTGCCATCAGGGGTTAAGTAGAAGGCTTCTAATACATCTTCACAAGCTGTTGTAATGGCTACTGAACAACCATCTTCAGCAGGTATTACAAAATCATCTGCGGTAATCTCCGGATAAACTGTAATCGCATATGTGCCACCTTCTACTGACCAATCAGCATCTTCTGTACAACCTATTAATAAGGTTAAGACTGTTGTTTCTGCACCTGCACAAGTATTTTCAGAATGATTAAGGGTAATATCATCACCAGCATTATAGGTATTAATGCCGTCTGTCCATGTGAAAGTAGCATTGTCAGGATTATTTACTAAAACGCTAGTCGGTAGTGTGGCAGTAGCCGTTCCACAGCCACTTACAGCACCAGAGAATAGTGGAAGCAATGGTGTAGGACAAACAGTAGAACAAGGAGCAACACTAATGGTCATGGTAGCCGTTGCATTTTCCGTACAAGGAGCTACAGCAGCAACGGTGTATAAATACTCATAGTCGCCTTCGGCTAAAGCTGTTGCGTCAAATACGTTACCATCTGCTAATGCTGGTGCGCCGTCTAATGGAGTCCAGAAACCATCTGTATCTGCACTACTAGATAATAAGTCATCTAAATCAAGGCTCATCGGATCAATATCGCTACATAAACTAGCCGTATTGTCGCTGCCTGCATTTGGTGGGTCAGTACAACCTGTAATGCCTGAGCAATCAGGCTCGGTGTAAGTAGTTGAACCGCTACAGTTTTCTACAGTAGCAGAACATCCAGCAAATTCGCTGCCATCGGTTAATGTACCCGGTGAAAATTCTGCGCCTGCTGCGCCCGGTGCGTTATCGTGATTTACGTAGTTGCTGCCTGTTAATTCAGGGTTTAAGGTTAAGGAAGGATCGCCTAAGCCTACGCCTGAATAAGTTGCTGTTGCAATGATGGTTTCGGAAGCATCAGAAAGGGTGAGGTTATCGCTGCTGTTGTCTAAATCTAAACTTCCAGAACTAGCAATATCCGCATTTCCAAAACTGCCCGTAATTGTACCACCACCAAAGATAACGATACCACAGCCATTTTCAATCACTGTTCCATCTATGAAAGTGTGTTTAACACCTGTGGAAGTAGATAATGTCCAGCCAGAAATATCTTGGTTTGTGCCTGTTAAGTTGACAATTTCCACAAATTCATCTTCCGAAGTATTCGCATTGCCATCGCCATTGGTATCATCTGCTAGAGGTGCTGCAAAAATTTCATTGAACACCCAGCCTGCATAATCAATTACTTCAACAGTAATATCACCAGAATTATCACCTATAAGATTATTGATGACTAAATCTGCTCCATCGTAATCTGCATAATTGTAAGGTCCATAAGTTACGCCACCTACAACTACAATAAACTGTTCAGAATCAGGATTACTAGCTGTAATGCTTACTGTTAAGCCGTAGTTATCACCATTACATTCGCTTGGAGTTGCGGTTGTCGTAATTTCACAAGGTAATTCTTCACAACCAAAATCAGCAGCAAATAATTTGATGTCACAACCATCAGGCGCATTGCTATTGGTAACCGTCCAAGTGACTGTACCTGCGCTACCGCCCGGTGCATCGAAATCACTTGGGTCATCATCGCCGCTACTGTCTACAGGACCAGTGCCTTGTGTATAAGTAACAGTATAAGAAATTTCTGTAAAGTCGGTTGTGATAGCGGCTGGAGTTGTACAAGTTCCGTTGGTAATTACTGCTGTAATTTGTGGATAAACGGTAACAGAAACGGCTTGCGCTGCTGTTTCACATTGTCCATCAGGAGTAGAAGCAGTTACCCAAATAGTTACGGTTCCATCTGTTATCATTGGGTCGTAAGCACTACCTGTACTTAATAATGTGCCACCATTGGCAGGGTCACCATCGTAGAAATTATAAGTAACATTGGTTACACCTGTAAAGGTATGTGTACCTATATTGCTGTAATCATTAGCGTCAAATGCGAACCATTGTGAACTGATGCTGTCTACCCCTGCGGAAGCTGCCCAATCGGTTGTTGGAATACCTGCCGTTGGTTTTCTAATTAAAATTACGTTTGCTGTAGTTCCATTCGCTACTGCCCAACTAGAACCTGGGTCATCGCCAGCTTCACCAATGGCATCAATTAGGGTAAAGGTGGTACCGCTACCGCCATTCCATGCTAAACCAATTGCATCATTTCCATTAAAGGTCATTGGGGTGCTGCCGATGCCTTGATCGCCTTCTGCAAGAACAGTTGCATCATCGCATCCGCTATTGTAAACGATATAAACATCGCCATCTGCTAAAGTACCTGATAAAGCTAACATAGATTCTGGCCAATCGCCGCCGTTGGTAATGCCCCAAACTTCGTAGTTGGCTAAATCCACATCGCCACCTGTGCCATTGTAAATTTCTATGTATTTGCAATTGCCTCCATTTGGTTCTGAATATTCAGAAATAAATAAGTTAGAAGCACTGCCACCAGTAATACCACCGCCAGTAGGGGTAATGGTTGTTGCATCGCCTTCGCAAACTGCAAGATCGACTGGTACAGTTGGGTCTCCAAAACCATCGCAGCCCGTACAAGGGTTGGTTAGATTGGATGCTGAAACAGAACAACCTTCTTGTGCATCATCACTAATGGTAATGGTGATGTTGTCTGTATCACTGTATGTTCCTGTTGGTGGGAATACGGTACTACCTGTATAAGCAGCAGAATTTCCTAAGTTGTCAGAAATGGTAAATGTGCCATTTTCGCCTGCTACATTTTCGGTAACTGTAATTGTCCATGTGTTTGAAGATGGGTCTGAACAAGTTGGTAGGAAGGTTACATCAGGAGCTAGGCAAATTGGACAGTTTGGTGCATCGTAAGTAAATGTGAAGTCGCAAATTTCACCTGCGGCTACTGGCATAAATTCTGAGCCATCTGTTTGTATACCTGGGGAGAATAAACTGCCACCTGACAAGGTGCTGTGCAATACATAGACGACACCTGTAACATCAGGATTTAAGTTGATGGATTCGTTGTTGCCACCAATACTGCCGTAACCTGCACTTGCCATTACCGTACCTGAAGCATCGGCGAATGTGATGTTATCCCCTCCATTGTTTAAGCCTAAATTACCACCTACAACTACAACAGCATTTCCACAACAATTAGCGTCAGGAGTGCCACCGCCAAATACAACCAATGCTTGTCCGTCCGCAACGACTGTTCCAGCAGGAAGGGTAACGCGAATACCTGTGCCATCGGCTATTGTCCAGTTGCTTACATCTACAGATGCGCCTGTATTGTTAACAAATTCTACAAACTCATCACCACCTGTTTCTACTACACCATCGCCATTTGCATCACCATTATTAGCATCTGGATCAGCATGGATTTCGTTGATAATCCAACCGCCACCTGCGCCACTGCCTGCATCGCTTACAGTAATGCTAGTGCCTGCTGTGCCATCACCATTTAAACCAGTAATGGTTACATCAGAACCCGACAGGTAATCTACATAATCAAAAGTGTAATCTACACCATCTATAGTAATTATAAATTGCCCTGATTGTGGATTTTCGTAAGTAATGTTAACAACTAAATCATAAGTGCCATCTGATTGGCAGGCTTGTGGTGTTGCCGTTGCACTAATTGAACAGGTACCAACTGGACAGAATGGTTCAGCAAATGCACCTTCAGCAAAGCAAGTTGCACCGCCACCTAAATCCATAAAGGTCAGTACTTCTCCATCTACCACTTCATCGCCTGTATAACTTTGTGTATTAACAGACGTAACACCATTATCAGAATATAAGAAAGCTTCATCACCGCCATTATTCCAAATACCACTACAGTTACCACCGAAAGAACTAGCTATCATATAAGTTGTAGTAGCAGTATTATCTGGTGTCACTGTTCCACCAGTGAAAACAACAATCGTTTCGCCATCTGCAATCATCGTTCCAGCCGCAAATAAATGGCGTGGATTACTACCAGCACTTGCACCGTCCCATATTTCATAGTTGGAAAGGTCTATTGTTGCACCACTATTATTTGTAATAGAAATGTATTCATCACAGCTGTCTGTTGCACCATCGCCATTTTCATCCATTGCTGGATCAGGTAAAATAGCACTGATGAATAAACCACTTGCAGGAATTATACTCGCTTCATCAGATATAGTAATATTTACATTTTGTGCATCTGCTATAAAGCTTGGATCACAGATTTGCTGTGGTAAGTCAGCATAATTATATGGGCCAAATACAGTATCGTTAATAGCAACTGTATAAGTATCCCCTGTTGAATTAGCTATATCAAAAGTCAAGTCAATACAGTAAATATTTGTGCCTTCATTACAAGTTGGAGTTGCGCTAATATTGCTAATGTTACATTGGTTATCTTCACAAAGACCTTCGGTAAATGTGGTATTGGCTGTGCAGGCAGGTGTGGCTACACCACCACATGTTCCTGTTGCTTGAGTAACTGGTACATCATCACCAGGATTACTAGACCAACTGATTGAGGATACTAAACTACCACCGCTACTTGGGTCACCATCATAAAGGTTGATGGTATCACCACCGTTATTTAATGCTCCTGAACAACCTGTCGCATCTGTGAAATCTGATTTGTATAGTCTAATGGTCTCATTTGCTGCTAAACTTGTTCCCGCAGGGAAAATATGTAATACTTTAGGAGAGGATAACTCATCCCAAATTTGGTAGTTACTAATATCCGTTGGGTCGGAGCAATTATTTGTAATTTCAACATACTCATCACAGCTATCTACATTCGTATCGCCATTCAAATCAGTTGCAGGATCAGGCAATGCTGCTGTAATGGTTACATCGCCAGCACCACCGCTAGAGCCTTGATTGTCTACATCGGTTACTGTTACAGTTATATCTTCCTCATCACCAATAAAGCTAGGATCGCAAATGGTTTGTGGTAAATCTGTATAGTTGTAAGGTCCGAAATCTACACTACCAACAGTAATATTGTATTGCCCACTTGTTCCTGTATTGCTGCTTGTGAAGTTAACTTCTAAACAGTAAGTAGGTAAACCTTCATCACAAGTTTGGGAAATAGTGATGTTGGAGATGGAGCAAGGCCCACCTTGCTCACAACTAGTTGGCGCAGTATAATCACCATTGGCAGAGCATAAGCTGCCAGAACCGCCACCTCCGCCAGTTGGGAAGTCAATCACTACATCATCACCTTGACCAGTATAGGCTTCACTATCAACTAGGGTTGCACTAGCATCATAAAGGTAAATAACATCGCTTGAATTATTCCAAACGCCAGTTCCACAGGAAGGCGCAGTACTTAAATCGCTATTGTAAACGGTTAGGCTTGCACCAGCAGCAAGGGTAGTACCTGATGGGAAAACGTGTCTAACTGTACCGCCAGAAGCATCATCCCAAATCTCATAGCCACTAATATCAATAGAAGCAGAAGAAGTATTGGTAATGGTAACAAATTCATCACAATTATCAATAACTGTATCGCCATTGGTATCTACTAAAGCTTGGTCAGGGTTAACAGCAGTAATTTCAATGCCACCAGAACCGCCGCCACCACCGGTATTGTCAACATCAGTAACTGTAACAGTATTGGTAGACGCATCAGCAGGAAGGTCGCAAATATCTTGCGGAAGGTCGCTATAGTTATAAGGACCATAGGCAGTTCCGCCTAAGTCAACTGTGTATTGTTCTGTGGTTCCTTGATTGGTAACGGTAAAATTAATGGTTACACAATAGGTATTTGTAGCCTCATCACATAAACCAGGGGTTAGACTAAGACCACCAATACTACAAGGGCTGTTTGGGTCACAACTAGTTGGCGCAGTATAATCACCATTGGCAGAGCATAAGCTGCCAGAAC
>JAHDHV010000188.1 GCA_020631155.1 Bacteroidota bacterium
TTTTTTAAAAAAATTTCTACAAACAATAAAATAATGCCAAAAACATTAAAAAAACATCTTATTTATCCCCTCGTCCAATTCCCAGCATCAGGACATGAAAATTACCTCCACAATAGTCGTACAGAATGGGAAAAAGCGGTGGAGGAGTTTTTAAAAGAAAATTAACTTGAACATGGTCTAAGTAGTCAGTCAAGATAAAATTGACGATTGCTTTTGGTGTTTTTTGCTCCCTAGCTGTGTTACAAAGCCTCGCCGTAGCTTTGGTGGCTATGCCTACGTTTTGCGCCTTGCTAGGGAACAAAAGTCACTCAACATCAACCCGTCATTTTAACGTTGGCTAACTACTAAGTTCAAATATAGCAAATCCAGTAATCTCACATCCCTAACCTTATAGCTCATAATGGGCAGTCAGCGAAAAGCATTGATAGATTGACAAGTCTACGCCTGTAATGCGGATGTAAACACCCTTGATTTTGAACAGTGTGTTTGGAAATACATAAGAAAAAAATCAGCGAAAGGTGAGTTATTTTTCCCTGAAAAATTTTATTTTGTATAAAAATATAGTACATTTGGAGTTTGAAAAAGACAATTTGACTTAGTTCTCTCAAATCTTATGTCTAAATAACTATTACTCATTTATCCTAAAAAAAACAATGCTATTGGTATCAAAAATCCGCAACACTTATCTACTCATTTCCTTATTAATTGTATTTCTATTACTAAACAGTTGTAATCAACAAGATAAAACAATTGATAGTGCGCTAGAAACCTTGCAATTCAACATAGACTCTACCTTACTTAATCCTGTTTTTCAAAATTCAGACTTAGAATTTCAGTTTTGCCCTCCTAAAAATTGGCGACAAATGCCCAAAGACTCTGTTCAATTGGTGCAGCAATCGCTATCTCAAATGACACTACCACAAGAAAAACTACAAGTGCAGGAGGTGTTTTTAAATGCTACTGAGAAAAGCTTTGTTGCTTTATCTATTTTTGAAAACCCTGATGATAAATTAATTGACTACACTTTAAAAAATTATAAAGAAATTTTTAATAAAAATAATACATGGTTAGATATTAAACAATCAAGCTTTAAAATAAATGATATAATAGCTCATCAATTTTTGCTAACGAATAAAGACTGGGTCAGTTTTAAACTGATATTAACTGAACCTAGAACAAGCCCTCTACAAATAGACTATACGGTTCCTTTTGCCACTTATATTAACAAAATAAAAACTTTGGAATCCTCTATGGGCTCCATCAAATTATTAACTCACAATTAAACATTTAATGTTATGAAAAAAAACTTGAAACACAGTTTGACACTTTTAATGCTTGTTAGTACCTTAACCCTTACTTCTTGTTTTACTATGACACATGTTGTTGGTAAAGGCGCGCAGAGTAATAACACTCAAATAGCCAAACAATGGTATGCACTATGGGGCTTAGTTCCTATTAATACAGTAGATACCAAAGCTATGGCTGGCGATACTCCTAACTATACAGTCACTACCGAAATGACGTTTATTGATGGTTTAATTAGTGGAATATTAAACTTTGTTAGCATCAATACTCGCACTGTAGAAGTCACCAAGTAGTGTAACCGAAAAAAATCACTAATACGCTAATTATCAGCAGCTTACACTCTACGAAACATTGAGCTAGTTTTAGTATAATCTTTCAAAAGCCCTTTTGTAAAAATCTATGATTGACTTACAAAAGGGCTTTTCTTTTTGGAAATGTCCTAACAACATTTTGCTATTAAAAATTTATCCATTAATTTTGAACAATATTTACTTGGTTTCCACTGGTTTCAAAGTAAGAAAATGAGCATTTAAGTGCCAAGCACTATTTAATTATGCACAATTTTGTGCTAAAGTATTAGAAATGAGCCGTTTAATCTTTTACTATTGTAACATTAATTTTGTCTAGGTACTTAAAACAAAAAATATAGCATTTGTATTTCGCTGATTACAATAAAAAATTAGCAAAAGACAAGATATTTAATTAGTAAACAAGCAATTACCCAAACCTTCAACAAAATTGGGGTTTTAAAAAAAACAATATCTCATTCGCAATTTTCTAATTTGTAATTCACAAATACTTCCCCTCAAAAACTATGAGTGTGTCAAGAATTTAGGGAATGGCAAAATACTGTTTAAATAGACATTCACTTTTCCAAAAAATGAAACATCACTTTTTTGTTTCTTTTTTTGTCAAGTAAGTGCCAAGCACTATTTAATTGTGCACAATTTTGTTCTAAAGTATTGAATTTCATCACTTTAATTTTAAAAAAGTGTCGTTTAATTTTGTCTAGGTACTTAAAAAAGAAAAAAACGTAGGTAAAGTGACACCTTTTAAGATTAAGGGCAATAATTGTTATACGAAATCTCTCTTTTTCTGACACACTCAAAAACTATCAAAGCAACTGATTACTAACAATGGTTAACAGACGAGATTTACAAAGGCTGGCTAATAGCAAAAGTTTTTCCAGAGGGCAAAGTTATTACCGAAGCGGTTGTGTAATAGATACCGTAAAAAAGGGCAATAATTTTGAAGCAACTGTTATGGGTTCTGACGACTATGATGTAAGTATTAAAACTGATGGCAGCGAAATTATTGGCTATTCCTGTAGTTGCCCTTACGACTGGGGCGGAATTTGTAAACACATTGTCGCACTTGGTTTAGCGATTATTGATAAAAAATATACTGTAGTCAGCTATACTAATGCTCAAACACCGCAGGAAAAAGTAATAGAACAGGTCATTATCACAGAGTTTTTTGATGATGTTTATCTAGCTGCTCCTGAAGCTATTAGGTACAGTTTCCTAAAGCAATTATTTAATAAAGATAGTGACCTACAATCGCAGTTTCGCAATTTTGTAAAAGCAACTCAAAACAATAAGGGAAAACAAGAGACCATCCTCTCTTTAGTAGATATTGACGCGCTTAGAGATGAAATTTATGGCGAGCTCACCAATATGGTTTTCAATTACGACACATTAGAGGGAAATTTCACCCAATATGACTACTATGTAGAAGAACATGAAGCAACCTATGATGCCGCCATCAATATGTTGGAAGAAGAAATATTTACTCCCTACCAAAAAATGGCTTTAGACTATATACAGAAAGGAAATTTACTGGATGCGCTATGTGTTGTTTTAGCATTATATGAGGGTTACTACGATGTACAAGAACCTGAAGCTGATGACATTGATGCTTTAGGAGATTATAATAATACTCTAGCCACACTATTTGAGCAGACCTTGAAAAATTTAATTGACCCTTTTGCTTCTGCCATTAAAAATGAGGGCACAACCAAGGCAATGCTCAATTTGTTTATGGAACGCTATCAATTTTACCAATCTAAATATGATGCTGAACTAGCTGAATTAGAGGAAGATATCATCCAAATTGTTTATGAAATTCCTGTATTTGAAGACTTTTTACTCAGTTTAATTACTTCTGAAAGTATTGCCAAACATCTGGAGCTTCTGTTAAGAAAAAATAAATTGTATAATGCAAGCACAGTGCAACTATTTTTAGAAATCGCCGAAGAATCTAACAACCAAGATTTATGGCTGCAAACCGCTAAAGATTTTGCCGAAGAAGACCCTGTTATTACTCGACAATTAATGGTTAAATACAAATATTTGGATGAAGAAAAGGCTTTTTATAAAATGGCAAAAATGGCATTTCAAAAGTGGCCGGATAAAATGGATAATTATCTGCTCAAAAATATTTCTTCTAAGGTAGACACAACTTTTTATGTACAAGTATTAGAATATTCTGCTCAACGTAGCACAGATATAGAAAAATACAAAGAGTTAAAAAATTACTGGACTGCGGAACAAAAAGAAGCATTTATAGCAAAAAATAAAGAATTAAAAAATTTTTATGCTCAAATATTAGGGGAAGAACAACAGTTTGCTAAGTTATTAGCTATGACTCAAACCGAAAAGCTTGTATTAGCAATGCCTTTAAATAATGTAGACAATAAATATAGTAACCTTAGCCTGCCTTTACTCATCAAATTGCTTGCTTCGCACTACCCACAACAATGTTTTGAAATGGCGGCTATCAAAATAGATATTACTTTAGAAGGGAAGCGAGGGCGGCCACTTTATAAAACCATTACTGCTTTTATGCAAGAATTAAAATACATTAAAGGCTTTGAAGATAAAGCAAAAGAGTTAGCTACTCGAACCTATTCTACATATAATCGTTTGCCTGCACTTAGAGACGAAATTAGAAAAGCAAAGGTTTTGTAAAAAAGTACTTATATGAAAGAAACAATATTTTATTTTATCGCTTTTGGATGCTTAGGCATCACTACCGAAATTTTTTTTACCGCCCTTTCTGATGTGGTTCTTTCCATCAAGAATAGAAAGAAAATCAATTACTCCTTAACAGGACATTCTTATATTTGGATGTTTGGCATTTATGGTTTAGTGGCTATTTTTCTACCACCTGCCTACGATTTTCTTGCCAATCTTCCGCTATTAGTTCGCTTACTCATTTATGCATTGGCTATTTTTATAGTCGAATTTATAACGGGTTGGCTCATTGAAAAAATCACAGGTAAATGCCCTTGGCACTATGATACTACTTGGGCAGTAAAAGGCTATATCCGCCTAGATTACCTTCCCTTCTGGATGGTTTTCGGTTGGATCATTGAACGGGTTTATCTATTTCTATGCAATCATTTTGTTTTTTAGGTAGGTTTTTGGCTATTCAGACTTTTGGACTTTTAAGTAGATCGACAAAATCGAATAACACTTATATTTACCATAAATACTTAATAATGAATTAGTTATCTCATGTCTCACATCTCACGTCTACAAACTCATTTTAATTTGCTTTTGCAATTCCAAAACATCTTCTTGAAAATGCTTGTCTGTCTCCATTAAATTTAATACTGCTTGACAAGCGTGAATGACTGTACTATGATCGCGGCCGCCGAAGTGTTTTCCGATTACTTTTAAGGAATTTTCTGTAAATTTTTTGGCAAAATACATAGAAATCTGCCGCGCCTGAACAACTTGTCGTTTCCGCGTTTTGCCTTTCAACATTTCTATAGGTATTTCAAAGTATTCGCTTACCACTTTTTGAATAAAATCTACGCTAATTTCATTTGAAATATTATTGATAAATGTCTTTACAATTTGTTTAGCTAATTGCAAATCAATTTCTTTTCGACTGAGTGATGATTGCGCCATCAGCGAAATCAGTGCTCCTTCCAATTCGCGCACATTGGTATTGATGTGATAAGCTAGATAATCGACAATTTCTCTTGAAATTTCGATGCCTTCTCCATACAGTTTTTTCTCCAAAATAGCGATGCGTGTTTCGTAATCTGGCACATGCAAATCTGCGGTTAGCCCCCATTTAAAGCGCGAGAGTAGACGTTCTTCCATTCCTTCTAGGTCTTTAGGTGGGCGGTCACAGGTAAGAATGATCTGCTTTCCTGCTTGGTGTAGATGGTTAAAAGTATGGAAGAAAATATCTTGTGTTCTATCTTTATTTGCAAAAAACTGAATATCATCTACAATCAAAACATCTATTAAGCGGTAAAAATTCATAAACTCAGTAATTGAGCCATCCTTCACTGCATCAATAAATTGATTGGTAAATTTTTCAGAGGACACACATAATACCGTTTTGTCGCGCCAAGTATCCTTAACGTGATTACCAATGGCATGTGCCAAATGCGTTTTTCCTAAGCCTACTCCCCCATATAAAACCAAAGGATTAAAGGAAGTTCCTCCCGGACGATTCGCTACTGCTATACCAGCCGAGCGAGCCAATTGATTACATTCTCCTTCTACAAAATTATCAAAAGTATACTTGAGATTAAGTTGTGATTCTATATTAATGTTTTTGATGCCCGGTATGATAAACGGATTTTTGATAGGAGCAGCATTATTAGCAGATTCCTTCATGGCTTGTGGCACAGCAGCATTGCTACTGGTCGGCATTTTAATGGTGTAGGGTTTGTCATCACCATCTCCTGAGCTTCTATCAACCACTATTTGATATTCTAGGCGCGCACCAGGGCCTAATTCTTGACGAATGGTTTTGCCTAACAAACCAACATAATGTTCTTCCAGCCATTCATAAAAAAACTGACTAGGCACTTGTATGGTCAATACATTGTGTTCCAGTCTAACTGGTCTGATTGGCGCAAACCAAGTGCGAAAACTTTGTTGGTTAACATGCTTTTGGATGATTTGAAGGCAATTTTCCCATACCGTATCAAGCGTCTTGATCATAAATTAACTCTATTGTAAGAGGCTGTTCGGATTCGGGCATATTTTTGTGTACAGTTACAGCTTTGAGGTTCATAAGGTTTTTTACGTAACTTTCTAGTCTTAACTTGACTACCAAAAAAACTAGCAAAGTTTCATTAACCAAGACAATCAAAAAACAATTTATTTTATCTAAACAGACTCTAAAATTAGTAAAGCAAGAAAAGGGATTACGAAATTCTTAAAAATTTTTGAATAAACGAAAGAATTTCAGTTTGTTTTTCCATGTATTTTTTATCAAATGTATAACCTATGTTATCTATGCATTTCAATAGGTTACAGTGTATCATATAACAAAATAGTCATTCATTTATTTGTCACAAAATTTACATTGTAAAATGGACTATCTACTTGATGTTTTTTTCACTTATGTATTACAATTAAGACGAAATAAAAGTTCCTGAGTAACGAATACTTTGCTTTAAAATGAACAAAAAAACTAAATTAATTGCGATTTGGCTTTAGATGTTAGAAATCAGAAATTAGTGTTGGGAAAATAATGATTAATGTTCAGTGTTTAAAAATCAAACATTAGAATTTAGAATAACAACACATGATTTGAAACTTACTAAAAGATGTGTACATTTGTGAGGCGAATCATGCATTATTCATTTACTCATTTTAATACAACTGTAATTCATACTAAAATGGAATCAGTCAACCAAATATCAGGTAATATTGTAGATGTGTTAAATAATCGCATCTATCCAGGCACTTTGCACATCAATAACAAACGCATTACCAATATTACAGAGCAAGCCGGCAGTCAATATGATACCTATATTATACCCGGATTTGTAGACGCTCATGTGCACATTGAAAGTTCGATGTTAACACCCTACGAGTTTGCGCGAATGGCGGTTGTACATGGAACGGTTGCCACCGTATCTGATCCGCATGAAATTGGTAATGTATTAGGAGTTGAAGGCGTGGAATATATGTTGGATAATGCTGTGGAAATTCCTTTTAAGTTTAATTTTGGCGCGCCTTCTTGTGTACCTGCAACTACCTTTGAAACAGCAGGCGCAAACATTAGCGTTGATGATGTAGACGCTTTATTACAGCGTGATGATATTCGATATTTGAGTGAAATGATGAATTTTCCGGGGGTATTGTTCAAGGATGCAACGGTAATGGCAAAAATCGCATTGGCAAAAAAATACAATAAACCCATAGATGGACATGCGCCCGGTTTGCGTGGCGAAAAAGCAGCGCAATATATTTCGGCAGGTATCAGCACCGATCACGAATGTTTCACCCTTCCCGAAGCCCTTGATAAACTGGATTATGGCATGAAAATATTGATTCGCGAAGGCTCGGCAGCCAAAAATTATGATGCCCTCAGTCCACTATTATTGGTAGATGCCTATGCCGATCGTATCATGTTTTGCAGTGACGATAAGCACCCAAATGATCTAGTTGTAGGACATATCAATGAGTTGGTAAAACGCTCTGTAGATAAGGGTTTTGATGTGATGAAGGTTTTGCGCTGTGCTTGTATAAATCCTGTGCAGCATTACAATTTACCTGTTGGCTTACTGCAAAAAGGTGACCCCGCAGATTTTGTAATTATTGATAATTTACAAGACTTACGTGTTTTAGAAACTTATATTGATGGATTTTTAATGGCAGAAAATGGGCAAACACGTTGGCCTTATAAAGCTGCTCCTATGCCTAATAATTTTCACAGCAAACGCAAAAAAGTTAGTGATTTTTTATTGGCTGCAAAAAGTGAACGTATACGCGTAATTGAAGCATTGGAAGGTCAATTAATCACCAATCCACTGGAAGCTAAAGCTAAAGTTGAGAATGGTTTTGCCGTTTCTAATGTGGCGGAAGATGTCTTAAAATTAGTGGTCGTGAATCGCTATCAGGATGCGCCGCCTGCGGTGGCATTTATCAAAAATTTTGGCTTACAGCGCGGTGCTATTGCTTCTTCTGTAGCCCACGACTCCCACAATATCATCGCTGTAGGCGTGGATGATGCCGACATTTGCGAAGCGGTTAATTTACTGATTGATGCAAAGGGTGGCTTGTCGGTTTGTGATTTAAGCAAAAATATTAAAGAAGTATTGCCGCTGCCTGTAGCGGGCATTATGACGGCACAAAATGGCTATGAAGTAGCAGAAGCCTATACCAAAATTGATAAACTGGCCAAATCTTTAGGTACGCCCTTATATGCTCCATATATGACACTTTCTTTTATGGCATTATTGGTTATTCCCAGTCTCAAATTGAGCGATTTAGGACTGTTTGATGGCGGAAAATTCGTTTTTACGGATGTATTTGTAGATGAGACGGGAGATGTGAGACAGAAGATGTGAGATTTTTGGATTTTTAGCCATCAAGTAATTCAAAATTTAATAATCCCAATTCGTAATTGATAATTCGTAATTAAATTACTCTATTACATAAATCGGCAAATCTCCCAAATCATTTTTGGTCATAAAAGGAATTTGGCGTTCATTTTTAGTCGTCAATACCATTTCTGGGACAACTGTTCTAAGGTATTGATACAACTCATTGATAGTCACTAACTTATCTGCATTGCCATCGGCTTCCCCTTTGGCTAATCCTAGCACAATGCCTTCGGTAAATGCGCCATTTTTCCATTTTTTATCCTCATAAGATAGCTGCTCCTCGCTACTGGATGTAATCGTAGTGGTTCCATTTTTTCGTTGACTAATTTTTTGTATTGCTTTATTTAAATTGCTAGGTGCCGCCTTTGCCCCGCCACTTTGACAAGCATCTATAAAGATAATTTTTTTACAATTAATTTTGTCTAATTTATTGATAATGCCGTTTCGATAGGAAACAGAAGTAGTAAATTTGCGAAGCGGATTGTATTCTGAACCTTGTAGCCAAAAATCGCTCCCCTCAGAAAAACCATGCGAAGACAAAAAGATAATAAACAAATCTTTGGGATGAATATTTTGTGTGTAGCGGTATTCCTCCATAATGCCCTTAATCTCCTGACTAGTTGCTTTATCCCCTAACAACATTTTAATGTATACTTTATCAAATAATCGGTCATCACTCTGTTCACTTCCTTGTTGTGCAAATAATTGAGCGAAATCTTTGGCATCTTGCTGTGTAAATTCTAGATTAATTGGATTGGTGCCGATGGCTAAGATGTGTAAATTGGGCTTTTTAGGGTTAAATAATACACGTAGACTTTCAGAATTTTTACTCCCCATTTTATTGCTCACCTTTACTTGAATAGTATGTAAATGATCTGCATTTTCCTGTAGTTGAATGACACTACTATAAGTATAAGTATTTTGACGATTTTTTAGACTGACCTCTCCAAATTTTGGTGCATATAATTTATCATTCACATATACCAAAAAGTTTTTTTCTGTTAAAGGATCATAAGAAAAAGCCTTTAGTTTGAGCGTAACTTCCCCATTTTCCGATAACAATTCACCGTTTAGCTCATCAATATTTGGAGACAACCAAAAAATATCTAAGCGTTCTTGTTTCATTTTTTCTTGTAAGCGCGCCAACTCCTCTGCCGCTTTAAGCTGGCTCAAACTGTCTAATCGTCTTTGTTCTGTGAGTTGTTGCTGCTTTATTAATTGTTGTACATCCTCTACCAATCCCTGTTTTTCTACTTCTTTTTGTTGTTCTTTTACTGCATTAAAAGCGATAGGTTGCTCTTCAATAGTAGAGGCTTCTTTAGGGGCAGTTTTTTTAGTTGTATCTGTTCGATTTACAATGTAGGAAGTCATTATAACCGAATCTTTAGTAGCTATTTCGCCTTTACCTTCCTTTTTATTTGTTTTTATTTCTCTTTTTGAAATATCCTTATTCTCTCGCTCTTTACTTACATCCCTATTCACAACAACCTTTGGACGTTTACTTGTTTTAGGAGACTGGCTAATCGTTTTTTCTTTGGGTGGAGCTACCGCCGCAACAGGCACATAACTAGTCACCTCCTCCCCTTTTTCTCTTAATATTTTAGCCACAACTACCCGATGCTCTACGGCTGTTTCATTTAAAGGCTCAAACTCTAAAGCTTTATCCAAATCGCGGATAGCACGTTGATATTCTTCCAGTTGTTGGTAAGTTAAAGCGCGATGAATATAGGCTTGCGTAAATTTTTTATTGAACTGTACCGCCATTGAATAGTCCTTTAATGCTCCCTCATAATCTTTCAACTCATATTTTGCATTAGCGCGATTATCATATATAGCAGCCTGTTTAGGAGAATGTTTAATGGCTAAATCATAGTCAGCAATTGCTGTCTCATATTGTTGTAAGTGATGTTTTGCCAAACCTCTAAAATTGTATGCCCCTCCCCTATAATCGCCTCCAATTTCAATGACTTCATCACAGTAAGTAATCGTTTTTTCATATTCTTTATTATTTAAAGCCTCTATAGCTTTATAATACAGCTGATTAGCCTTTTCATACTTCGCCTGCTCATCTTGTGCATATGCATTTAATGTAAACAGAAGAAAGAAAATATAATAAAATATTTTTTTCATTTTCAAATTATTGAATTATTAATTTTTCATAAAAAACTCACAACCAAAAACTCACAACCAAAAACTCACAACCAAAAACTCACAAC
>JAHDHV010000189.1 GCA_020631155.1 Bacteroidota bacterium
TCGGAAGTGACCTTAACAATAAATCCATTGCCGGAGGCGATTGCCCATACATTAATGGTATGTGAAGATGTAGCAGGCAGTGGAATAGGTACCTTTACCTTGAGTGATGCAGATGCTGTGGTTGATCCAAGTGGGTCTAATACAGTAAGTTATCATGCTAATCAAATGGATGCAAATGATGGAACAAATGCTTTGTCTACTCCTTACAACAATACAACACCTAATAGCGAAATTATTTATGCGAGTGTATTAGATGGGAATGGCTGTATCAATACTTCGGAAGTGACCTTAACAATAAATCCATTGCCGGAGGCGATTGCCCATACATTAACGGTATGTGAAGATATAGCAGGCAGTGGAATAGGTACCTTTACGTTGAGTGATGCAGATGCTGTGGTTGATCCAAGTGGGTCTAATACAGTAAGTTATCATGCTAATCAAATGGATGCAAATGATGGAACAAATGCTTTGTCTACTCCTTACAACAATACAACACCTAATAGCGAAATTATTTATGCGAGTGTATTAGATGGGAATGGCTGTATCAATACTTCGGAAGTGACTTTAACAGTACTCCCTCCGCCCACAATAACTGCCCAACCAGAAGATATTGATATATGTGTAGATGAAGATGCTACATTTAGTGTAGTGGTGACTGAACCCAATGTAAGCTATCAATGGCAGGTAGACATAGGAGATGGAAATGGTTTTACAGATATAAATGGAGAAACGAATCCTGATTTGACGGTTTCAAATGTAGATGCTACAATGGATGGGAACCAATATCAGGTAATGATTACTTTAAATAATGATCCTGAGCCAGATTGTTCGATTGCATCAGAGATAGGTGTGCTCACAACAAATGACCTTCAAATAGACCCAACTTCCTTCTCCTTCGACTCAACCATAAGTTGTGACGAAAATTCCAACACCTACACCTTAGATATCCCAATAACCTATACCCCTGCAAATTTGATCAATAACATAAGTATTGATTTATTAGATGGCTCATCAAATCAAAGTTTTTACACAACAACAGATAATTTAAATGGAAATGGAACAGGAATACAAACTGTTTCTATTTCTGGTTTAACACCCTCAGGGATGGATTCCATTTCTATAGTTATTCAGCTTGACCCATTAGGTTGTACTGATACGCTACTATATGCTTACGAAGCACCAGTCACTTGTGCTTGTAATACCATTCAAACACAAGCTAATCCCCTTACATTTGGAGATTGTGCTAACACTTTTAGTTGGGGAAATAGTACGGAACTCTTTGGAATTGACTGTTTGGATAGTGGAATATTACAAGAAAATATGCAAGGCATCATTACCACTTTTACAGCTATTATTGATTCCCAAGTAATAAACCTCACTGATTTAGAGATGGATAATTATGACTATTATATTAGTGTATATGATTCAGAATGTAAGAGCGTTTATTGTGTGAAAAATAATGACGAACCTACACCATTAAATTTAACCATTGATGAAAGTTATTATGTACAAGTGGCAACGCTCCTTGATAATACTGATGTACCAGAGATTTGCATTACACCAACATGTATTTTACCTTTTACAGTTGAACACATAGGTATTGGAACTTGTGCTTATAATACTGGAGAACATCAAGATACTATTGTGATTACCTATGAGGATGGTGGACTTCCTGATGATAGCCTAGAGATAGCTTTTGGAAGCGGTGCCATTTACCACAATTTTGATGGTACAAGTCCAGATACTATTATAATTCCAATGATTTCTGACGGAACAGATGAGATTAATATCACCTTAGCTAATGTTCCTGCTTGTCCAATTGATACTACATTAACTCATGAGGTACATGGTGTTCCACAAGATTGTTTGTGTGATTTAACGATGAGTATTAATACAACTGCTTTAGTATGTAACTATGAAACTGGTCTGTATCCTTTGATTATCACTTTAGGAATGGAAAATCCGCCAACAGGTGCAGATAGTATTTTAATTGATGTGGATGGTGAGGGTAGTTTTGGAGCAGTTTTATCAGATACTACTAATATTGGTGGAGTAACGACACTTATTGATACCATATACCTAATAGCCAATGGTACAAACGACAATCCAAGCAATCAGGTAGATGTTTCCTTTAGTGATGGTTTTGATTTGTGTAATGATTTTGCCTCTTATGATATTCCTGCCGCTTGTCAATGCAGTTTGACTATTACCGATATTACCAATACTTATTGCAATCCTCTGACAGATTTGTACAGCTTTGATGTATTATTTGATTTTGGTAATGCACCTAGTAATAGTGTAGATGTTTTAATTGATGGAGCAATTGTCGAATCTTATGACATTAGCTCTTTTGTTAATAATGCTACCTTATCTATTAACCATTCCAGTTTACTTTCAGATGGTATTCCTGATAATATTGGCCTCCAATTTACAGGATATACCGCTTGTTTGGATGATTCTTTATATACTGCCCCTGCCTCTTGTTTATGTGATATAACTATTGACGAAAATCAAAGTAATTATTTTGCTTGTAATCCAGTAGATAATACCTATTCAGTAGCCATTCACACCACTTTGCAAAATCCATCTTCTGATAATTTATATGTCGTTTATAATAATGGATTAGATAGTGCTTCATTTATTATAGATACCATACAAACTAATATTGACACTATCCTAATGGTATCAGATAAGTTAATAACAGACGGAACGCAACAAGATTTCCTAGTACATTATGTGAATAGTCTTGGAACAGGTATTTGTGAAGAAACTATCAGTTTTACTCCAGACTGTAGCTGTAATTTAGCAGTAAATAACCTTACAGTAAGTAGTTGTGATGGAAACAACCAATATACTGTTACCCTAGCATTAGACATCACAAATCCAACACTAGACAGCCTGATTACCATTGAAACTAGTATAGATACTACCCAGTTAGCTCTAAATGATTTAAATAATAATGAAGTAGTACTAGGA
The DNA here is from genome assembly GCA_020631155.1 of Bacteroidota bacterium. Classification (GTDB taxonomy): domain Bacteria; phylum Bacteroidota; class Bacteroidia; order Chitinophagales; family UBA2359; genus JAHDHV01. The sequence continues at coordinate 2,977 of JAHDHV010000189.1, forward strand.
CCTTACAATGCAAATGGTGAAACAATTAATGTAGTAGCTTTCTTTGATAGCCTTACAACTTGTCGTTTAGAAACTAACTATGAAGAACCAGAACGTTGTCAGGCTCCAAATTATATCTTAAACTACGAAAATCCACCTACGGTAAATTGTGATGATGAAAATGGCAATACTTTCTGTTTGTATATTTATGTACAAATGGAAGCAGGGGAGCCTATAACAACACTAACCGATTACACCCTTGATGCAACTTTTAATAGTAACTCTATAAACAATCCAATTTATAAGGATTCATGTACCAATAGTCAACAAACAGTTACCGTCAATGGTGGTGCAGTTAACATACCTGTTAGTGGTACAAACTGCCCACAAATGGTAAATGATACAACTCAAATAATTGGTGAGTTATGTTTTGCAATTATTGATGAGGGAGAAACAGTTGATTTTAACTTTACCGACAATACTACTTTTACTTTTGATAATTATCTTACCCCATTAGGAGATGCTGCTGGCAATATTCAAGATGCTGGTAAACCAATTTGTGATTGTGGAGTAAACACCATTACCAATGCACAACCATCAGCATGTGATCCAGAATATGATACTTATACTTTAGATGTAAGCATAGATTATTACACTCAAGTTGGCACTAGTCTTACATTTGAATTAGTAGATACAACCAATGGAAATACTAGCTTTTTTCATCAAGAAATACATCCAACAAATAATTCAGGTAGTGAGATATTTACACTTACTAATATTCCAGCTAATGGTTTGCAAAATATAAAATTACAAGTCTTTTTTACTAATTCAACTGGTTGTGATACAACTTATTATTTTAATGCCCCTGAAAGCTGTATCTGCACCCTCACTTTAGGAAATGCTACCATCGGACAATGTGACTATACCAATAATCAAGTGGCTATTGATGTCCCTATTGATACGATAAATATAGAGTTAGCAGATACTATTTTCTATGAATTTTATGATAATAGTGGTTTGGTTTATCATGATAGTCTATCAATAAATAACATCCAAAATGACATCATCACACTAACTGGCTTGCAAGCAGGTACAGCCGACAGTTTGGGCATTGTAGTGTATTTAGATGATGAGTTTTCTAAGTGTAGAGATACTATTTCTGTCACAGATATACCTGCTGATTGCAAATGTTATTTGGAAGTGAGTGTGTGGAATGACTTTGATAATTTGCAATGTAATCCTGCTAGTGGAGGTATTGATTTAGCATTATTTGGAACAAATGTTGGGTTAGCTCCATTTGGTGATAGTCTTGTTGTGATATTAGATGGTAATATTTTAGATACCATTCCTGAAAGTGCCATTGACAATACTGTTTTCTACCAAACTATACCTGCTGATGGTGCTTCACATGATTTAATGCTTCATTTTGTGGGAGCTACAGACTGCGCTTTCGATACAACCCTAACTACACCTATAACAGATGAAAGTTGTGCTTGTAATTTGGATTTGATCATTGATACTATTGGTGATTGTTTGGGGGAAAATATATATGACTTAGAAGTAACCGTAGTTGGTTATGGCAATGTACCTTTTTTCATTGATAATACTGGTAATGCTGTGCCAGCTGATTCTGTGTCTATTAATTTAGGGGATACCATCATTTCTATACCAATTTCAAGCTTACAAACGGATGCTACTTTTACAATAGATAGCTTGGAAGCTGATGGCGCAAATGTTGATGTGATGGTTAGTTTTACACAATTTGAAAATAGCAGCTGTACCGCTTTAAAAAGTTATACTGCACCAACAGCTTGTAATTGTGCTATTGATATACTAGCAGCTACTCCTTTTACTTGTGGTGAAGGAGATTTAACACATGGCTTATTCATTGAAATTCCAGAAGGTTTAAGTGCAGGCACAGCAGTTGTTAATGTCTATCAAAATCAAGCAGTATTATTGGATAGTGCTACGATCAATTTGGATGGTTCAACGTTTCTCACTGTAAGCAACATTGTAGTACCACCGACTCCTACTGATGGCATTACCATTGAAATTTATGAAAGTACTACATCTAATTGCCGTCCAACTTTTAACTATCACCTAGACAGCCTCAAACAATATGGTTTTTCTTTAGATAATCAAGAAATATTCTGTCATCTCAATGATGGTACCAATAGTATTTCTTTTACCATAAATTACAATGAAACAGTAAGTCCAACTACTGAATTTAGCTTACAATTAAATGATGCTCCAGCTATTGATATTAATATCGTTAATGGTCAGCCATTTTCTACACAAAACATGCTCAATATACCTATTGATGGACAAAATGATACATTAATAATTAGCTATAAGGAACCTTATCAGTTAATTTGCCCCATCACAATACCCATTATTGATAATGGAATACGAAATATAGAAACAGCTTTAGAATGTAACAATGAATTTTGTTACAAAGTAAAAATTATAGATAACTCTAATACTGCTTATACAGTGAGAGACCAAGACAATGAATTTGTGGGTAGTACAGTAGCAGGCACAGATACGCTCTTGTCAGCAGGCGAGTGCTATTCTAATTTCAAGCCTATTACGATTTATCTAACCGAAGTAGGCTCTAATGGTATTCCTTGTACTTTTGTTTCTGATTTGGGCAGTGCTGATTGTGGGTGTAGCAATGATGATAATGACTTTGCGATGCCCGGTAGCCTTGTTGTATGTGATACGACTGGAGGTACTTTTAATTTGAGTGAGGATATTAAATTTGATGAGTTCATACATAGTGAAAACTATGAATTTGTTTTCCAGCTAAAAGATGAGCTACAGGAAAATATTGTTGAGGGAGACAATCCCATACCTGAATTTAGTTTACAAGCAGTAGGAAGTACTTACTATGTCTGTGCCATTGCTAGACCAACGACAGCTAGTGAAGATTTTTCCAAACCTTACTGTACAGAAGAACAATGTACGCAAGTAATTTTTTCTGAACCAGCGCAACCCATCATCATACCAGAAACAACTGGCATTTGTAATACTGATCCTCCAATAAGCATTGATGAATTATTAGGAGCCGCAGGGCAAGATAATTTATATGAATCTTTGACAAATGGTTCATTAACCAGAGATAATGAAACGATTGGAATTGGTAGTGACTTACTAGCAACTGTAAAAGTGCCTATTTTATTACCTTGTGATATTAGCAATCCAGAGGTCACCGTTTCATGGAGATTTGTGGATTCCTTATCCCAACCCATTGATACAGTAGATAGTTGGCAAGTAAAAAGACCTGATGGCACTATTATAGATAGTGGTGGAGCTAACTCTAATCCTAATCAAAATTCATCACAAACGATTAATAACTTATCTGTCAATCAGATTAATGGTACTTGGCGATTTGAAGTCAATCCACCAGATACGACTATTTATGATGGTGTTTGGAAAGCTACTTTAAGTGTCAATGTTCAGTATGAAAAAGGCACATTTACTGGAGGTGGTGTTTTTTATGATAATAATGAGTGGCTATTCCAACCAACCACAGATGCAGGAACAGCTATCATCGAATATAATTCTTGTGAGGATTGCTCTTTAGAAATTATAGTGCCTATTGAAAATTGTAATTGTTTGGATGCTAATTCAGGTACATTTACAGAAAATTCAATTACCATTTGTAAAAATACATTGTTTAATCCCAATGAGTATCATGCAGGCGATCAGGATGTAGGGCAAAACTTATTTGCTTTCTTTTGGAGTGAAGAAAATTCAATTAGTAGAGATAATATAGCTCAAAATGCAGGTAGTATTGTTGAATGGTTAGACGATACAGGTATAGGTACATTTAGTTTTGAAAATACTAATAATGAAACTATTTATATGTATGCTATAGTAGGGGAAGATGTTGATGGAAATGGAATTTTCAATGAAAGTGATGTTACAAATATTAATGCCAATATATGTGAAATCCAATCAGTGCCAGTGAATTTAATACCAGCAGTAGAAAATGTCAATGTCACCTTGTCAGAAAACCCAGTCTGTGGAAACAGTCAATTATCGTTTAACTTTATTCCACCAATATCAAGTAATTCAGACTTATCCAATGTAACTTTTACCACACCAAGTCAAACAACAGATATAGCTATTTCCCTAGAAGATGAAACTGCAACTATTCCTGAATTAACTGAATTAGGTACCTACACCATTTCTTTTGAAAATACCATTTTACAAGATAACTGTGGTTATGCAATTACTAATATTCCAGAACTTATTACTTTTGATATTATTGGTGTGGAAAATATTATAGTTACAGATAATTGTATTAGTGAGGGTATTTATGATTTGACTGTTGAGATACAATTAAATACAACTGATGAAAATATTTTAAATAATGCAGATGTATTTATCCGTCTTGATGGCGGAGACCCAATAAATATTGCTGGACTAACGCATACTATAGAAGGGTATGCAGTGCCTACTGCCGACCCACTGACTATTGAAGCGTGGATAGCAGGAGAGGATGCTTGCATATCTAATTTTAACCATACCTTAGAAGATACTTGTGAGCCGCATACGCTCAATTACTCGCTACAATTTACTGAACCAACGATTAGCTGTCCTAATGAGCCTACAGCAAAACAGCTTTGTACAAATGTACAATTCCAAAGTGATTCCCTTCCTTTTGTATTTGAATCTTTGGTTTTAGCTATTGTTTATGAGGAAACTATTTTTAATAATCTAACTATTGAAAATATAGAGAGTGACTGTCCTAGTTTTGTATATGATAATACAACAGTTTCAATAAAGCCTAATATAACTTGTCCCATTGATATTAGTGAGTGGTATGATGTGGTTAAAGTTTGCTGGGATGTGGTAGAGGATGCAAATAATACAGGATTGAGTTTTGATGAAAATAATACACAGTTTTTTGGCGCAGATACATTAATTTACGAAGTGAATACTTTATATCTGCTAGATGATGTGAATACAACGATTAATTTTGACCCAATTACATTTACAAATGAAAATGGGGAGGCAATTACTGAACCTTTAGATTTTTGTATAGGTGAAACACTTACAACTATACAACTAAATAGTTCAACGGCAGATTCCTTTAGTGTATATAACAACCAAGGAGTTTTAGAAAATGCTATTGTAAATAATATTTTTGATCCTAATGTACATATAGTAACTGATACAACAACCGTATTCTATTTTACTCAAACCAATTCACAAGGCTGCGAGAGCGAAAGGGACACCATAACCGTTAATCCTCCACTTACCTTAACCCTCCTTGATACTATTTGCAATGCGACTAATTACACCGCTACCATTTCTATTAACGGCGGCCAGTCCCCCTATTTTGATGAAAATGGAAATGAGATTACAACTGTTCCTTTAGTGATAGATACTTTAACAATTGCTGCCAGTTACACTATCATAGTCACAGACAATTTAGGTTGTGAAGTAAGTATTAATGTGAGTAGTCCAGTAGGGTGCGAACCTCCTGTAAGTTGTGGTGCCTTAGCATTAGAAGTAACAAATACTCCTCTAAATTGCAACTCTGATACTATAAAACTACTTTCTAATCAAAATATACTTTGTAATGCCTTAGAGAATAATATAACGATTGAAGGGTATACCATTAATGTAATTGAACCTATTAATTGTAATACTGATGGCTACACCAATCAATTTGATATTGTATTAGATACGCCAATTGATACCAATGGTACTTTTATACTAAATATTACTGCTGTAGTAGATTCATGTAATAATAACTATGAAAATTTATCCACTACCTTTGACATTAGCGATTGTAAAACTTGCCCTACACCAGGGCAACTAGATAGTATTGCTACAGCGATAAGTGATACTTTTTATATTTGTACAAGTTCAGATACCACAATTATCTTGCCCATACCAGAAACTATTTATACAGAAACCTATATTTGGAATTTGGTAGAGCCAGCTTCACCAACTGACTTAGATAGCTCCTTTGTCATTGAGCAAGATACAAGCTGCGGAATTGACACCTATAAGTTTGAATTACAAGTAAACTGTGAAGGAACCCCTGAAACAGTAGATACTATTGTCTATCTTGTCTACCCTAAACCACAAGCACCAAAAATCACTAGAACTGAAGTTGATTCTATTTGTAACTATGTTGTTCAGCCAAGATGTGGAGAGGATACTTTATATTCTAATAGTATAGTATATGATGTTCAAAATGATAATTATACATTCTTCTTGCCAGAGGATTCGCCAGCAAACAGTTTGACAATTTTTGTAGGAAATGAAGCCTGTCGTGATAGCTTGTCATTTTCAGTGGCTTATGAAGAATGTCCTAAAGTTTGTAGAACTGTGGACTTAGATTTAGGGACTACACTATTTGTTGGTTTTTGCAACAATACTACCAAAACTTATCCCTTGACAATACCATTTGGAAATCAATATGCTGACGGAGATACTTTTGAGTATAATCTATTAGATACAAATGGAAATATCATTCCAAATGTTAGTGAAGCAAACATTAATGAGTCAGGGGTACTCATTATACCTCGAATTTCTATTCAAGAACTAGAAGGACAAATCATTACCATTCAGGTATTTGATCAGAATAACGATACTTGTGTAATTGCAACAGCACAGTATCTTCAACCAATTTGTACAAGTGAATGTGAACTATCTATTACCGCATTAGGTACCAATTACTTTGCGCCTCATTTTCAGTGTAAGCCCAATGGAGTATATGATTTTATATTTAGTGTTCGCTACAATAATATGGAAGGAGAATTTAATTGGATAGTAACCAATGGAGCAGGAGATACCTTACGTAGAAGTGATACACCTGAATCTTATGAAGGTGGAACTGGTGAATTGGGCATACCAATTAATGATATATATGGTGTTGACAGCATTATATTACATATTGAAGGAATGGAAGAAGACAGTTGCGGTTATATTAGTCAGGGACATAAGATAGATTGTAATTCATGTGACATCACAATGAATAGGACAAGTTTAGAACAAGGCTGTGAAACACACAACATCAGTTTTGAAATAAGCAACTATATAGGGGTTTCGGAGGAGGCTAGTTTTACTTACCTCATTATTGACCAATCTAAAATACCTAATGAAACCATATTTGAAGCGGATACATTCTATATGGAAGCTAATAATCCCGAAGATTCAATAATAACTATTGACTTAACAAACTTACCTAGCTCAGATGACATGGCATTGGTATTCTACGATAATTTTAACCCTACTTGTAGAGATAGCATACCATACTCAGGGATTCCTGATAACATCACCTTTGAGCCAATTATCATTACAGATGCTTTAACAAATGAAACCATTGAAGATGTAATAACTGTTTGTTCAAGTGAAGATGCTCCATCTATTAGACTAAATAGTGATACTGAGGACTTAAATAGTTTTGACATATATAGGGGTATTGATTTTATAACAAATATTAATGAGAATATTTCTTTTGACCCGAATGATTACTTACAAGTAAATACAACTACCTTTACCTTTACACAAGTAAAAAATAACGAATGTAGAGGAGGTAGTAAAAATTTAACCATTATCAAATATGCCCCTATGGTAGATGTAAGTGCTGATGAAACAAGTATTTGTTCAGGAAATAGCACAACTCTAACTGCAACAGGAGATGGCACATTTGCATGGAGTGATGGTACAACTAACTTAGGTAATACAGTAGAAATTACGGTTTCCCCAACTGAAACAACAATTTACACCGTTACTTTAACAGACAGTAATGGTTGTACCGCTACAGATACAGTTACAATTACAGTAAATCAAGCTTCTGTAAATGCAGGCAATGACCAAACCATTTGTTCAGGGGAAAGTGCAACCCTAAGCACAACAGAAGATGGTACTTTTGAATGGAGTACTGGTG
>JAHDHV010000190.1 GCA_020631155.1 Bacteroidota bacterium
CTGATGTCATATCGCTAATATACAAAATATTCCTAATCTACCATTGTCAAGTTAAAAGCTAAATAGCCAAAAGGCTAAATATCTAAATAACAAGCTGAACCACATACATGTGCTCAGAAAAGTGTTAGGAAAAAAATGAAGCATACCTTTTAAGTACCTAGACAAAATTAAACGACACTTTTTAAAAATTAAAGTGATGAAATTCAATACTTTAGAACAAAATTGTGCACAATTAAATAGTGCTTGGCACTTAATAGCAGTTTCTGACTTCTAACAGCTAAATATCTAATCCTTTGAAAAAGTCAAAAAGTAATTTGTCATGGCTAGTTTCTGATCGCTAATTTCTAAAATTCTAAATGTTCAAAATTAATTCTACAATTATACAACACTAAGTAGGCATTTGTAACGTTTAATTTTTTTGGTGGATTAATCAAACATTCCTAAAATCCAACATTTATGAAAAAAACCATACAAAAGCCAATTACCTTACTATTGCTATTATTCTCCCTCATCCCTTTATCGCTTTTTGCACAAATCAGTCGAGGCGGTCAGCCTTATAGTGTGCTACATCCAGAACAGCTACAAAGCGGCGATCTGCCGACCATCAAATTGCCTGCCTTAAATGTCGCCAAATTGCTTGCTGAAGATGCATTGACAGCCGAGGATAAGGAATCCCCTTATCGCTTTGGTAAGGAAATAAAAGTCAACTACAATTTACAAAATGCTGGACTTTGGGAAGTGTTACCCAATGGTGATAGGCTATGGCGTTTAAAAATTTATGCTCATCAAGCACAAAGCCTAAGTTTGTTGTACAATGATTTTTATTTGCCTAAAAAAGCTACTTTTTTTATTTATAATGAAAAAAAAACCAGTCAATTAGGTGCTTTTACGGCTGCTAATAATAAAAAAAGCGGTCGTTTTGCTACAGGCTTAACGAAAGGCGAAACCACCATTTTAGAATATTATGAACCTGCCGCTGTTGCTCACAAAGGACGCATACAATTAGAAAGCATTGTACAAGGGTATCGCGGTTTTTTTACGCCTCCCGAAAAAGGCTTCGGTGATTCAGGAATTTGTAATAAAAATGTCAACTGCCCTGAAATGGAGGAATGGCAAAATGAACAGCGCTCTGTTGTATTGATTGTACATGGTGGTAGCCGCATTTGCTCAGGTACAATGATTAACAACACACGAAGCGATTGTACGCCTTATTTGCTCACTGCAAATCATTGTCCTCTAAGCGATCTCACAACAACTATGTTTATTTTTAATTATGAAAGCCCAAATTGTGATAATATTGATGGACCAACTGACCAGAGTGTGGTAGGAGCAAATTTAATTGCCAATAATGGTAACACTGATTTTTTGCTGTTGGAACTTAGTCAGCCAACGCCTATTGATTACAATGTATACTATGCAGGCTGGAATCGTGAAGATGCGCCAAGCAAAACAACAGCTTGTATTCACCACCCTCGTGGTGACATTAAAAAAATAAGTCTGAATACAGACTCAACCCTTACGTCTGATTGGGCAGAAGGTCCTCCTGATTTACATTGGCAAGTAAATAATTGGGAAACTGGAACAACAGAACCAACCTCCTCTGGTGCAGGCTTGTTTGACGAAAACCGCCGCATTGTTGGACAATTGCGTGGCGGTACAGCCACATGTAATAATCTCTCTTTTGATTCTTTTGGTAAATTTTCCAGAGCATGGAATGACGGCAACCAGCCTAATCAACGACTACAAGATTGGTTGGCTCCTGATGGTGCATCTCCTCTGGTGATAGACGGCCACAATTGCACCCAATCTGCCTTTGCCCTTGATGCTGGCATTTTGCGAGTCATTGCTCCTAAAAAAGTATTATGTCGAGAGGTTCAACTTAAACCTCAGTTGGTGCTTCGCAACTATGGCAATGAAACATTAACCAAAGCAACAATTGTTTATCAGTTAAATAATGAAACAGAAACAAGTTATTTATGGGAAGGGGAATTAGATTTTTTTGAGAAAACGACCATCTCCTTACCTAAAATAACAGTGGATATTGGTAACCATCAAATTGATTTTGACATTGAAGACATCAATGATAAAACGGATCAAAATACGGGTAATAACAACATTAAGCACCAATTTGAGATTATCAATGGCAGTGATTTGGTGGTTGAATTGACAACAGATAGCTATGCCAATGAAACCTCTTTTGAAATTGTCAATCAAGCAGGAGAAATCGTTTATATGGAAAATTCCTTTTTTAACAATATTACGCATACCTATAGCTACTGTTTACCTGCCGCTTGTTACCAACTGATTTTACGGGATTCTTGGGGTGATGGCTTAGAAGTCCCTGCACAATTACAAGCAAGTCTTTCAGATAATAGTTTTTCAGTAGTTAGCGGTGAATTTCAGAGTGAGCAAGCTTTCAATTTTTGTATTGAAACAGCGGATAACAACAATATGGCCGTTCAAGCGGCCTTCACCACTAATCAACAACTCATTTGCCAAGATGAAAGCATAGAATTTATTGACCAAAGCTTTAATACTCCTAATACTTGGCAATGGTTTTTTGAAGGCGGTACTCCTGCCAGTAGCAACCGACAAAATCCGACTATTGTGTATGCCGAAGTAGGGACTTACGATGTACAACTCATTGTTAGCAACAATAACAGTCAAGATACCCTCTTCCTCCCCGATTATGTAACCATCAGCGCGCCGCCTACGTTAACTTTTATGGTCACCGAGCCACAGCTTAATGATACAGATGGTACCATTCGAGTAATGAACTCCAATACCAACGCATCAACTATTGAAAATTACTTATGGAGTACAGGCGAAACAACCGCAACTTTGAGCAATATACCAGAGGGCTTCTATAGCGTTACCGTCACTGATGAGTTAGGCTGTATGAGCAGTGCTGCTAGACTGGTACAAGCTCATATTGATGCCCCTGATGGCATTTTGATGTACCCAAATCCTGTTCGCGACCAAATGTATATCTATAATAATAACGCTACCGAATTGCCTTTTGCTTTGTTTAATTTATATGGTCAACAGTTGATGTATAAAACCCTAGCAGAAGGAAATAATTTGGTGATTGATAAAAATAGTAAAACGTTGAACAATCTAAGTTTATCAACAGGCGTTTACATAGGTGTTGTTTACCTAGATGGTAAAGAAGTTATTGAAAAAATATTTATTGACCAGATACGGTAATTAAACCTCTAGCTGCCCCACTAGTCCAATGCCATTGAACAAATTATATCAACAATAAATTAATTATCTTAACGCTTTATTGTCTTACATCTTGAATCTCATGTCTTAAATCTTGAATCTCATGTCTTAAATCTTTAAAACAAAGCCTATCAATTATTTTTCCCTTTCAACTAAACAATATAATTCCTTTCATTTAAATTTAAATTTGCATATGAAGATTTTGAAAGCATTATGTGCAGTGATGATGGTACTCACCATTTCGGCTGGTATCGCTATAGCACAACCCGGATTAGAAGCATATGGTATTCCTAAAAGCGATTTTCCAACCCCTGCCAATAAAGAAAATGCTTCGTCTATCGTAAATTACAATTTGGATTATATGGGAATGCTTTCGGGCAAGCACCTCGTCCATGTTGACCGCAGAAGTGGTATTCGATTGTATGCACGCGTAAACAGAAATACAAATAAATACACTTTATTCGCTCGCTCTAAAAAAGGACAAGAAGTTCCTGTACAGGTAGATATAGCTGCGGAAAATCGCAACTGTTTATTTGCGAAAGTAGGTTCATGGGTAAATGTACTTTGCTCTAAAGAATTGCGCTATGTACCTTATAATGCAGAAAAAGAAAGAAAACGCGTAAAAAGGCTAAAGGCTAAAGCAGCAAAAGAGGGCAAAAAACCAAAATTAAATTATCCCGAAAGTAGCCGCCGCAAAGGTGCTCGATTTGAGCCTATCCCAGAGAAAGATAGATAGTAAAAAGATGTGAGACTTAAAATACATTTAGATCAATATAAAAAAGCCTTTGAGTACCATTGCTCAAAGGCTTTTTTTGTGTTTAAATCTCACAAGTGAATTGTAACTTGACAATGGAAATAGCAGAAATAGCATTTGCCTATCAAAAACAATTATCCAATGTTAGAGTTGTATTGTTACTTTTACTTATGCTCATTTTAAAATTCCCAAAAAATGTCCAAAAACAAAATACAGCTTTCTACCGTAGATATTGACCGAATCATCGAAATGGCTTGGGAAGATAGAACGCCTTTTGCTGCCATTAAACAGCAATTTGGGCTTACCGAAAAAGCGGTTATCCGTTTGATGCGCCGCGAAATGAAGGCAAGTAGTTTTCGTATGTGGCGCGCCCGTGTCAGTGCTCGCCCTACCAAACACGCTGCGCTGCGAAACAATGGAGAGGTACAACGTTTTAAATGTAGCCGACAACGCCAAATTACAGGCAATAAAATTAGCAAACGAAACTAAAATCCCCAATACTTTTTATCAAAGCATTGGGGATAAATAATTGTTTTTCAAAGTATTCGGCAAATAATAAATTACAATTTTCTAATTAGCGATCAAAAAGCGTTTGACTTCTTTACCTTTGCCATCTTTAAGTACATAATAATAAGTGGAGCGCGATAAGTTTTCTAAGTTTACCGTTACTGTATACGCACCTGCCTCTTTATATTCATTCAAAATTGTTTTCACAAATTGCCCATCCCTATCGTATAAATCAATGCTGATATTGCCTGCTTCCGCTACTTGAAATTCGATGATATTGGAATCATTTGATGGATTAGGATAGACATTTTTGAGCTGGCGATTGCCTTTGTTCGCTGTATTTTCTTCCAAAAAATCCGCCATATTGCCATTTGGGTCTAGTAAGATAAAATGCCCTTTGTGTAACAGTTTTTTCAAACCTCCTTTTCTAAATAGATGTCTACCAAACCTAGGTTTTTCTTCTCCAAGCTCCTGTTTTACAAGGGCTCGTATATCTATTTTCCACTGTTTTATATTTGGGGCAATCTCTTTGAAAAGCACATCTATTTGTTCGCTATACTTATTGGCAAGTGGCTTGGTGCGCTGCATAACATCGTGATACTGTTCCTTAACAGCACGCATTTCCTGTAAAATTGTTCTTGTAGGTCGGTTTCCATCCTCAAAAGCAGCGCGCATTTTTTCGTGCATTGCCTTCATTTCAGGCTTTACCTTTGCTAACTCCCCTCGTAAAACATCCAATTTTGTTTTGTCCTCTGTTACAATCTCCTTTTCCAACTTCAAACGCTGTTGTTTTACAGTAGGCAATACATTTTTTTGCATATATTCTTTAATTGCGCCATGCAATTTTCCTTTCTGAGCAGGGTCAAATTTTTCTTCATCACAAGCTCTTTTGCCAAATGCTCGATGATGCGGTGGAGGGCCAAAATGAAAGGGGCGATTTTTCACAAATTCCATGTGTTTGGCGTACTGCTCGGACGTTAAAACGTTCTTTAATTCCGCATCTTTTTGCTCCATCAATGGTTTTAAAGCATCAAAATCAGCGCGTGATGGGCGTTTGCCTTCTGCTCGAAAAGCTTCCATTTTTTCGTGAATTAGATTCGCATATTTTTCGTTAATCGCTTGAACATTCGCTGCCTGTGTTTCATTCAAACCCAAATCTTCGGTCATGCGCTCCGTCATATGTGCGGCTCTATCGGCAGGTGAGGGTGGCTGATGAAAACCGCCTCTTTTCCCAAATGCTCGGTGATGCGGTGGAGGGCCAAAATGATGGGGACGATTTTTCACAAATTCCATGTGTTTGGCGTACTGCTCGGACGTTAAAACGTTCTTTAATTCCGCATCTTTTTGCTCCATCAATGGTTTTAAAGCATCAAAATCAGCGCGTGATGGGCGTTTGCCTTCTGCTCGAAAAGCTTCCATTTTTTCGTGAATTAGATTCGCATATTTTTCGTTAATCGCTTGAACATTCGCTGCCTGTGTTTCATTCAAACCCAAATCTTCGGTCATGCGCTCCGTCATATGGGCTGCTCTATCAGCAGGTGATGGTGGCTCAAAACCTCTACAATCCTGAGCAATTGCTGTATTTTGTAGCATCATCACTACTAATAAAATTAAAGTACATTGCATTACAATGTTTCTGTAGCTGAACATTCGTTTTTTCATGATTATTGATTATTTTTTAAGTGCTTAGACAGGAGACACGAGACGTGAGATAGGAGACTATGAACTCACTATTAGCATGAGTGTCGTTTAATTTTGTCTAGCTACTTATTTTTTTAAAAAAGAAGAAAAAGTTTTTTCAAGAATACTGTTGAATTTTTCATCAACAATATCATTTTTCAACTAAAAACAATCATTAGAGTTCTCACCACTTGTTTTTCTTGCGCTTTTTTTAAGGAGTTTGATAGATTTTTTAAATGTGCTTTATTTTGCATTAATAATCAAATGATTAACTCTTTTTTTTTTGAAAAAAATCTTCCTATCAATTTCATTTACACTTAAAAATATCAAGCTTTTTTCAAAAAAATAAAAAACTTTAACTGTCCGTTAAAACAAATAATAAGAATCTATCGTTAGAAACCTGTTACTTTAACCATCAGTTAAAAAAAATAACTAAATTTAAATAGTTCAAGTTATGAAGACAATAAATTTTTATCAAAGTGTAATTTTACATGTTGTTCCTAACAATTGTTTGGCCAAGCCGCCTCCTAAATCTTTCATTTTTTTTCAAAAGCACTATAGTTAGATGAGCTAAAATGTTTTTAGTAAGCCTTATTTCATCTACTATTTTGTAAAGACTCCGTTTCCGATGTACTTATTTAGTTTAATATTTTTACTTTTTTACATGATTAAAGAATAAAAAATAATGGACAATAAATATATTGAATTAACCAATAAGGTTAACAGTATACTCAAAAACCCGTCCTATAATTTTTCTGAAGAAGAAATAGAAACTTTAGAAAAAGTAGTTCAACTTCTAAAAGAAGCTAGTTGTGATAATGGTAAGAAAGAAACCGTTATAAAATTAGCATGGGAACTGACTAAGTTCTTTCGAGAAGATTTACACGAGGTTTTAGAGGCAATTACTAATGTAATTGTATAGTTTCAAAAGGGCATTACAGTAATGTCTTACTGTAATGCCCACTTCATAATCATGTAAAGAACTCTTTAACAATAAAAAAATTAATCATGTTTTATTATTTAGAAAGATTTTTTGACTGGCATAATTATTTAATAGATTTTAAGTTATTACACTTAGTAATAACCACTTTAACAACAATAATACTAATATACTCAAATGCAAAATACAATTTAATTGAGGAAATAGTAAATATTAAAGATTCTAAAGAGCCTTGTGGTTCTTTTAGACAAGCTATGATTGACAAACCTTTACAACAAAATGGGATTGATGAACCCCTAGAGTTGAGAGTTGCTGGTACAATTGACAAGCCTATCGAATTGAGAATTGCCTCTAACTATACAGGTCATATATACAAAAAACCCAAAATGCAATATAGTATTTTTAATCACCTCATCAATCCATTGGCATACTTAAATCAACTAAAAATATGGTTGTATCACGTTTTCACAGATATTACATTAGATACAAATAGGTTACTTTTGTTTCTTGAACAACAAGGTACTAAGATTTATTCAAATAATATTTTTGCTAGTAAAAACACACATAATCAGAAAAATACAGTTAAGCGAATATCTTATTATATTTTTGGATTAAAACCTCAATTTTCTTTTAGTATTGGAACTAATCCACCGCCTAATAATGTTAGTTATATACAAAATACAGAGAAAATACCATCTAATTTTAGACATTTAATAAGTGATATGAATATTGGAAATGTAATCAGACAATTTCGGAAAAAGAAAGGTCTTAAACAGAATGAATTAGCTGAAAAAAGTGATATATCACAAACATATCTATCCCAAATAGAAAATAATAGACGTTTTCCAGAGAATAAGGTACTTCAAAAAATAAGTAAAAATCTTTCCCTTCCTATTGAATTAATGTTTTTTCTATCCTTAGAAAAAGAAAATATTCCAGAGAAAAAAAGACGCTATTTTGAGATATTGGCAGAGCCTTTAAAGGAAATCATTAATGATTTATTAACTAATGATGAAGATACTCAACGCTTAGATAAGTGTGTAAATGTATTCGCAGAAAAGGATATGGTTCCCAAACCACCTAATAAAACTGATATGGATAATCATAGAACTTAGGTGCATATAGTAAATTGTCTTTATAACTTGAATAATATAGAAATATTTTAATCGTGAAAGAGCTCTCAGTATATCTGGGGGCTTTTTTTATTTATCTTATTGTCAGATAATTCATGAACTATCTCTACAAATCAAAAATTCACAGATCAACGAATCACGAGTCCACGAATCTACTGATCAACGAACTTACAAATCACGTTTTCCCCATAAAATCAACAATTTTCTCAGCAATTTCTTCGCCTTTATCTTCTTGTAAAAAATGCCCTGCATTGCGGATTAATTCGTAGGGTTGGGCTTTGGCGGTGGGAATGACGTGTCGAAAATATTTGTCTTTGCCGCGCATGATGGGGTCCTTGTCGGAGAATAATACTAGGGCTGGTTTATTCCATTGTTTTAGTTGGGCGCGGGCTTCTTGCATACGTTGGGCAGCGGGATTGTCGGCGAAAATGGGAACGAGGGACGGCCAGATGGCTGCTCCTGCTTTGGCGGCTTTGTTGTGGAAGGGGGCATCATAGGCGGCTTTTACCTCCTTCGATAGTTTGGTAGTTGTAGCCATATTAAGGATGCCACTAATGGGTAAATTGGGGTGGATTTTGGTAAAAAACTGCCAGATAAAAAAGGGCAAAGCACGCGGAATTGTTTTTAGGCGAGAAGTTGCGCGCGCACTTGGCAACATGGTATTCATAATGACCAGACGACTGATACGGTCGGGATTTGCCATCGAATAGGGCAGTCCTATTAAGCCTCCCCAATCCTGTACGACAATGGTAATTTGTTGAAGGTCAAGCTGTTCGACTACGTTTTGTAGGGTTTTGTAGTGTAGTTCGTAGCTGTAGGCTTTTTTATCAGCGTATTTATCGGAGCGGCCAAAGCCGATGAAATCGAAAGCGACAGTTCGGTATTTTTTGGCAAAAGTCGGAATCATTTTGCGGTAGAGGTAGCTCCATGAGGGTTCACCGTGTAAGCAAAGCACAGTCTCCTCTCCTACCCCTTCACTTACATAATGTATTCGCATCCCTTGACTGTCTAGGTAGTTCGGGGCAAAAGGGAAATCTGGAAGGTTTTGAAAACGCTCGTCTGGCGTTCTAATGATGTTGTTAGACATGGTGATATGGGATTTAGTGATTTCGGATTTCGTGATTTTATTTATGAACTGTCAACTGGACAATGGTAAATTATCTGGATGTTGGCTTGGATGAGGGATTGCAGTGGAAATGAACCGCCGCCAAAAACGTCTGAGCCTTAGCCGAGTGAGGGCGGAACGTAGAGAGCTATCAGTGAGGCTTAGAGCGAAACGTTTTTTGGCAAGGTGAATTGCAACGGAAAGCCCGACCCCGATGATTGAGCATTAGGAGCGCAGCGACTTTTGCGAAACAGAGGGGGCAGCCCATAATTAGACCTAAGATATTAGAATTAAGAAAGGAGATTTCGGATTGAGCAATTATCTATTAGCATTTTATCCAAGCAAGCCATTTTCTCTTAAACGCCTCAACATAGCTGGCTTTCTAAGACATAATTGTTCTATTCCTTCCGTTCTTTCATAAAAAGCAGATTCTTTACCCTGAAATTTTGCTAATTCGTGTAAATCTCGAATAATTTCGATTGCACTTTTGTAGGCATGCCCTGAACCTTTTTCAATATGATAAGTTGCTTCTCTCCAAAGCAATTCTTGATTGCCCTCTATCTCTTTCATTTTATTTAAATATGTTTGTTTTTGTTCTCGAAGTGCTTCTGCTGCGTTTCTTTCCTCAATATCTTCTACTTTCTCCAAAAAATCAGTCAATGGAATTTCTTCCTCATCTATAGTTGTTGCAGTTTTAGAACGTTTAGTCAATTCTTTTTGCAATTTGAGTTTCAAATTACTTTCTCCATCTAAGAGTCGTAATAAATATGCCTCTTTCTGTTCAGTAGATAGCAATTGTAATTGTTGAGCATAGTCTACTTCAGGAGTTTCTTGTTGTATATTATAGGTAGCTGCGGCAACTATCCAATCTTCATCTATAGCAAAAAACTCAATTAAATTGTCTAACTCACTAGTCAACTGATCAAGTTTTGGTGGAATCATTCGTTTAGGAATCGTAGCTGTTTCGTCTAAAGTGTCCGAATCATGTCTTAAGCTCAAAATATATACCCAAAAGATAAACAAGGAACGGTAATCTCCTGCTAATATGTCCTTCCGTAAGCCTAGCAAACCATCTAGCCTCACATCATCTTCTAGCCAATCATTTTCATCTTCACCATAATACATATCTACAATAACAAAACCTGACTTTACAGATATTGTTAAATCATACTCACCATACTCACCCAGTTCTGTTGTATCATACATAGCTAAGGCTTCTGTATCTACCAAAGATAAGGGAAATTTAAACATCAACCGCCTATCCCCCCAATTAGCGATATACAGAAAGGCATCAAAATACTGTACCAGCACTTTTTCTTCATCTTTTGGAAAATCGCCATAATGGTAGGTGAAGCTTGCACTGCGGTTTGTTGCCTCTGTCCGACTTGACCAACTGCTGATTTCTTCGCGCTCAGCCTTTGTTAAGGGTTTGTCTATTGCTTTAAATTGATAATATTGATATTCACTCATGATTTTAATTACGAATTAGAAATTACGAAT
>JAHDHV010000660.1 GCA_020631155.1 Bacteroidota bacterium
CCAACATGAAACAATTTAAGCCTAGTTTCCTCCTATTCTTCTTTGTTATTTTCCTCTGTACACAATGCAACAATAAAGCGTCTAAACCGACTACCGAGCAGATTAAAAGCGGTGCTTCGGTAGGGGCTGCAACTTTGCCTAAAGATACGGCAACAGTAGCGACTACTCCCTCAACGATTGAGGTGATTGCTGATACAACTACGGCAGAAAACACTGAAAAGGAGACCGTAGAAACGCTAGAAAAAGACACGCTGAAAACGAATGTTAAGTTTGAGGAAAAAAAAGTATATAAAACATATCCCCTAAATAATGGAGAAGATACAACGGTTTTTCACCTCACCTATTTAACAGTGAAAGAGTACGATAATCCAGTGGTGGAGAAAAAAATGAATGGGTTTATTGAAAAGGAAGTGCTGCGGATGGCAAGCGGTGGTGTGCCTGATAGTGCGACTTTTGAGAATGTAGAAAAAGCTGCCGATCAGTTTATCGCCGATTTTGTGGAAGCAGGGAAGGAGTTGCCCAATGATTTTTTGCGTGTACCCTGGTCGTATGAAGGAAATGTTGCCCCTATTTTAGATACAATGGGGATTTTGTCATTTATGTTTAATGAATATTCTTTTTCGGGCGGCGCGCATGGCAATGGCTACCAAGAATTTTATAATTTTGATTTAGAAACAGGCGAATTGTTGACCTTAAATGATTTGTTGGAAGGGGACTATGAAGGGGCGGTGAATGAGTTGATTGAACGATATTTTCGGGAAATGGAAGATTTGGCAGATACGGTTTCCTTGCAAGAAGGCGGATTGTTTGAGGATTCAATTGCGTTAAATGAAAATTTTTACCTAACTCCCACCGAACTCGGTTTTTACTACAATCCCTATGAAATTGCGCCCTATGCAGCAGGGCCTAAAGAAATCATTATTCCCTATACAGATTTGAAAAAATGGATTCGCAAAGATGGCAAATTGGGAAAATTAGTATCAAAGTGAGAAAAATGGCGAAGTGATTTGGCGCAATCAAGAGCAAGTATAAATTTTTTGACAAAAAAACGCATTAACACATAGGTTGATGTTTTTACAAGCCGAATACTATCAGTAAAATTAGCCATCTAGCACATCAAAACGAAAAAACAACTATAAATCAATGGCTATTAGCGGATTGTTTGAGCGTAATCGAACATTGCTACCATTGGAAAGCCTGAAATATCCTCGTTTTTTTTCTAAAAAAATTAGAAAACAAAGCGTTCAACAGCTTTACCTTATTTGACAACTGACTTATTATCAGCGTTTTAGTAAATGGGCACGTAGCTTGTAATATTCCTAGCGAGTTTGAAATTATTATAAAAGACAATCGCTATGAAAAATACAGCCATTTTATCCAGCACGAACATTCACAACAACCTACCTCTAACTTCCACCATTGCCGAAGCTGCCCCAAAAACCTTAGCACAACCTACCGCAGCCCTTCCACACCTTAAAAATTCAACGATACTGCTCCTTCAACAAGGCGTGACTTGCAATCACAAACATACACCGAAACCGATGACATTTGTAAAAATCCATGAAAATGCCTTTTTCAACCGATACGATGTTGCCTACTTTCGCTGCCCAAAATGCCAACAAGCAAAACGAAGCTATTGGCGAATAACCCCCTTCGGCATCAGCGAGCAGTTGGTTATTGAAAAATGCTGAGTAGAACCGATTTTCTAT
>JAHDHV010000191.1 GCA_020631155.1 Bacteroidota bacterium
GCAAGTTAACACTCAAAAAAAACTACTTCTTTAATTTGTGTACCCTTTTGAAAAACTTTTTATTCCCTCATTTCACAAAAAACAAATGAAACCAAATAAAACTTTCTTTATACTGCTTATTGTATTAACAATCAATAATTTATCAGCGCAATCGTATTATCCAAATATAGAGTTGAATAAAGATATTAGAAAACGGATAAAAAGTCATCTTGAAGGTATGAATAGGAATACTAGTTGTGGGGAGAGTTATGACCCTACAAATAGAGATAAAGAGAACTTTATAGCAATGGGAGATACCGCTAAAAAGTATATTGTAGAAAGGCTAAACTGGTATGAATTGAATAACTTAGAAAGTTCTAACCTGGAAAGTTTTTTTTATTTTCTTAGAGAAAAACTTAGGTTGTTAGGATTGTTTAAAGACAGAGATACAACTTTAATTCCAATTATAACACCATATATTGAACACAACAATTATATCATTGTTAGTTTTGCAATTGAAGCATTATTGGGCATAGGTTCTAATAAAGCACTACCTTATATTGAAAGTGCACTAATTGATAGTAAAAATAAATCAGACTCTAGTGAAACACTACCTTACCTTAATAGGAGTAGACGTTTTAACAACTCCAGAGACAATAACCGCATATGCCATTATTATATTTCTGCAATATCTTTCTTCTCAGAAAAAAGCAGTTTACCAGTATTGCATCAATTTATTGAACAGAATAAAGATGATGATGAACTTAATAATCGTATTAAAGAAGCCAAAAAAGCCATTACACTCATTGAACGTTACCATAAAAATGATACTTCAAGAATAGCAGTTTTAAAGAAACATTTATATGATGTATGCCTTGATGAAAATGAGTGGGCACTTCGTAAAATAGAACAATCCAATAACAAAAAAGACTTGCCACTTGTAAAGGAGTTCTATCAAAAATGGGTTAATTCTGATAATTATAAAAAATACTATCATTCCCAACCAGTCACTCCCTATAAGTTCCGTATTCTTAACTTGCGAAAACAGCTAGGAGATGATGAAGTAAAAGCGATTTTATCAAAACATAAATACAGGAGTGAAGAATGACGATAGCTTCTAACTAAAAAAACAAACAAAATACAAGCGTTTTTATTTTTAGTACTATCTTTGGAAATCTAGCACAACAACAAAACCATACTTAAATGTTATCTTCATCCACAACCGAGCATTTTGATGTCATCATTATAGGGGCGGGCATCTCAGGAATTGATGCTGCTTATCATATTAAAAAAGAATGTCCTCATAAGTCCTTCACTATCTTTGAAGGGCGCAGTAATATTGGCGGTACTTGGGATTTGTTTCGCTACCCCGGTATTCGCTCTGACTCTGATATGTATACCTTTTCTTATAGTTTCAAGCCATGGAACCATAGCGAATCTATTTCTGATGCCAATTTGATATTAAATTATTTAAAAGAAACGGTAGCCGAAAATGACCTTGAAAAACACATTCGCTTTAACCATATGATGGAGCAAGCTTCTTGGTCGTCAGAAAAGCAAGAATGGACGATTACAGGTAAAAAAACGGATGAGGATAAAACGGTTCAAGTGACTTGTAATTTTTTACTGATTTGTACAGGCTATTACAATTATAAAGAGGGCTATACGCCTGATTATAAGGGATTGGAGCGTTATCAAGGGGAATTTGTTCACCCCCAAAAGTGGACTTCCGACATTGTTCATAAAGATAAAAAAATAGTGGTGATAGGCAGCGGTGCGACTGCTGTAACGCTTGTACCTGCCCTAGCCGAAACCGCAAAGCATGTCACGATGTTACAACGCTCGCCTTCCTATGTAATGTCTCGACCTTTGGAAGATGTTTTCGCCAAATTTGCCCATCGTTTGTTGCCCGATAAAGCGGCGCATTTTCTAGCTCGATGGAAAAATATTTTGTTGAGTATGTATTTATACAGCATATCCCGAAGGCGACCTGCTGCGGTTAAAAAGTACATCATGGATCAAATCAAAAAAATAATGGGCACAGACTATGATGTAGATACCCACTTTAACCCCGATTACAAACCTTGGGATCAACGTTTATGCATCGTCCCTGATAATGATTTATTTCTATCCATCAAAGAGGGCAAATCTTCGGTAGTCACCGACCATATAGACACATTTACCGAAAAAGGTTTGTTGTTAAAATCGGGCAAAGAGCTTGAAGCGGATATGATTGTTTCGGCTACAGGATTGAAGTTGCAAATGGCGGGCGGCATGAAATTTTTCGTAGATGGGCAATTTATGGAACCCGGTAAAATGGTTAGTTATAAGGGAATTATGCTAAAAGATATGCCTAATATGGCAGCCATTGTTGGCTATACCAATGCCTCTTGGACGCTCAAAGCTGATTTAACTTGCATCTACATCTGCCGTTTACTCAACCATATGGATGCCCAACAAAAAAAGGTCTGTACGCCTATTTTTAAGGATGACAATATGGAAATGGAACCCATCTTAGATTTTTCCTCCAGTTATGTCACTCGCGCATTGGATAGATTACCCAAACAGGGCAGTAAACTCCCATGGAAATTACATCAAAACTACATCAAGGATATGATTATATTGAAATATCAAAAAATTGATGATGGGTATCTTAAGTTTGAGTGAAAGAATAATTAAAAACTTTAAACTAAATCCATTAAAATTTTGATAGTTAGAAAACATTTCTTACATTTGACTAAAATAGTCAAGTCAAATTTTGTACTATGGAATCATTTGGTCAGAAAGTTAGAAAACTTAGGGAAACAAAAGGGCTTTACCTCAGACAATTGGCAGCAATTCTTGAAATAGATCAAGCTTTACTTTCCAAAATAGAAAGAAATGAGCGAAGAGCGCAAAGAAAACAGGTTGAAAAAATAGCTCAATTTTTCGATGTTCCTCAACATGAATTAATCACAAGTTGGCTTTCAGATAAAGTTTTTTATCAGATAAAAGATGAGGAATTTGCTATGGATGTGCTGAAAGAAGCAGAAGCAAAAATTAAATACGGAATTTCAGAATAACTATGAAGTACTTTTTATATCAGAAAAAAGGCAAGGAAATACTCCCTGTAGAAGAGCAAGCAATTAATCAACAAGCTAAAGAAAAACTTCAATCTTTGCTGCGAGATAGTGACAAATTACAAATTCCTTCAAGATTCATTAAACAATGGGATAATGTTGTTTTATTTCATTCAAAAGGACATATAGATAAAGCAAATTCTATTATGTTTCCAAATGAAAAATCAGCATTCGCCTTAAATAACTCTTTAAATGATCTAACGGCAAAGGAATGGCTACCTGAAACGATTTCCGTTTTCAGTCAAAAAGGACTAGGTGCTCAACACAAAAATGCTCAAATTGAAAAGCAACATCCTGCTCCCTTTTCTTTTCAAGATGTAGGTAGACTCATTCAATTTTATACCAAAGAAAATCAAAAAGTACTAGACCCCTTTTCTGGAGTTGCTTCTACTGTTAAGGCTTGTGCAATAAATAATCGCATTGGTTATGGCATTGAATTGAATCCAAAATACCATCAACTTGCTTTGGAACGGCTTGAAAAAGAAGTGCCTGAATCCAATACATTCAAGCAGAAACAACAATTAATTCTTGGCGATAGTACAAAAGCAATTCATGATTTTGAGGAAGATTTTTTTGATTTCATCATTACAAGTCCTCCTTATTGGAATATTTTAGATACGGTTGATCATAAAAATGGAGCAAGAGTAAAAAATGGATTAGACCATAAATATAGTGATGCGGAAAATGATTTGTCAAATATTGCGGAATATGAGGATTTTCTAGAAAAATTAGCTTCTTTTTTTGATACTTGTTCAAGATATTTAAAAAAGAAAAAATATTTGAATGTAATTGTTAGTGATTTTCGAAAAAAAGACAAATATTATATTTTTCATGCTGATTTGGCTCGAAAAATTGAAGAAAATGGCAATTTTAGGCTTAAAGGGATCAGAATATTATACCAAAGACATAAAAGCATTTATCCGTATGGCTATCCTTTTTCATTCGTTCCTAATCTACACCACCAAAACGTTTTAATTTTTCAAAATATAAAACAGTCATGATAATACTTAACAAAATACATAATAACGACTGTATCAAGGGCATGGAGCAATTGGAAGAGGAGTCTGTTGATTTAATTATTGCCGATCCGCCTTACAACCTAAACAAAAATTTTGGTAGTTCTAGTACGAGGTGGAATCAGCTAGAGGAATGGTTAAATTGGTCTAAAGAATGGATAAATATTAGTCTTAGCAAGTTAAAACCATCGGGTTCAATCTTCATATATGGGATTCATCATTATTTGTGCTATATTCAAGTGCATCTTTATGAAATGGATATGAAATATCGCAGGCAGTTCATTTGGCATTATGAAAATGGCTTTTCTACCTATCAAAAAACACCTGCTGCAACCTATGAGCCGCTTCTATGGTTTTCAAAATCTGATGATTTTACCTACCATAAAATTAGAGTACCTTATAAAAGCCAAAAACGCTTAAAAAATAAAATTACCAAAAATGGCAAGGTATGGCAGCCAAATCCAGAGGGCAAACATGGAGGGGATGTTTGGCGTTTTCCTGTTTTGGCTGGAAAAAGATTTGCCAAAGAAAAAGTAGCACATCCCACACAAAAACCATTAAATCTCTGCGATAGAATTGTCAAACACTTTTCTAATGAGGGAGATATAATCCTAGTTCCCTTTGCTGGTTCGGGAAGTGAGTGTATTAGTGCGTTCCAAAATAATAGAAATTTCATTGCTTTTGAACTCAATCAAGAATACATTAAAATTGCCAATAACCGACTATTAGAAGCTTCTAATTTATTCCAACAAATTGACCTTTCTACCCAAACCCCACTCTCAAACACCTAGTTGATCACGATGAAAAACTTTCCACACCAATTTAATGATTTAGAAAAACTTTTTAATGCGTTAGTAACAGCAAAAGAACTTATTGAAAAACAAGTTCCTCTGAAAGATGAGGCTTTTGGAGAGCTCCTCACTCGAAACCGAGTTTACACTTATCGCAACAAATTTTTAACCATAAACCAGTTTTTAGCGAATGAAAAAAGCAAACCCAAAGCAAGTAGAGGCTATTTGACTGTTGCCAGAGATATTAGAAGGCTTTTCCAATTGCTAGGTTTTTTGATAGTATTCGAAGACAAATCTGCTCAATTAAGCCCTATTGCTAATCAACTTTTAGCTGCTCCCACTTCTACCATCAAAAAAGAACTTTGGAAAAATGCCTTTATGCAATTAAGTTTGGAAGGTACTGAGGGTGCAATCAGTCATCCTTATAGAATTTTGTTGAAACTGGTACAAGATAGGTCTGGCATTGAAACCAAAAAGCTACTGTTAGCTTTGGAAGCCAAAAATGATTCTGAAAAAGAGTATCAACGAATAGTCCAGTTAACAGATAAAACATTTCAAGAAATAATCACTCAAATAGCTGTAAGTAGTGCAATGGCTAAAAATGCCATTAAAATTTTACCTGCTATTGCCGAACAACTTGGAGATATTGTAAGGCGAAATCATAGGGCTTATCCTGTTGGAAAAGTAATCATTACAGAGGATGAAATTACAACTGTAATTCCAGAAGAAGCTGTTAATCAACAAGGGGTTTCTTATACACAGTTTAGAAAGGTAAATTCCAAAAATATAGCTAAAGACCCTATTTTCAATGAAGTATCCGCAGTAAGCATTGACTTAACAGAATCTATCAAAGTTAGACAAAGTAGGCTCGCACTACATCAACAAATAGTCAGGAAATTGGCTGTATTATGTGAAGAAAAAGGATTTGAATTATTCGAAGGAAAGTTTGATTGCTTGGCATCAAAACCTGAAAATGCTTTGCTATTTGAAGTCAAAACCATCAAAAAAGGTAATACCGATCAAGAAAAACAAACAGTTAAGGGAGTTGGGCAATTAAAGTATTACAGTTTTTCTATTGTTTATCAGCAAATGGGCATTACCAAAAAGCGTGAATTTATCGTATACTCTCAACAGCCTAATACCACTTTGATTGCCTTTTGTCACTCTGAAAATATTGAAGTTGTTTGGCTAGAAAAAGGTACATTTAAAGTAATTGATCGAACAACTTCTAAAATTTTAGATTTTGATCCTGCAAATTTCTTATAAACACCTTATTATCAAAAACAAACGAAACAAAAAACCTTACAACTTTATAAGCTTCAAAACCCTACCCCCCCCCTACTTCACCCGTTTCAAAGCCTGCTGAATCACCTTATCCCGACCGTAAATATCACTACTAAAGCGAAGGCTGCCATTACTTGTTGTCCATGCAGTGAAGTAGAGGAGATAGACAGGAATGGAGTTGGTCAGCGTTATTCGTTTATTCACAGTCCCTTTGGCAATCAGCTTTTTCATATCCTTAGCATCCCAATCAGGATGAGATGTTAATAGATAATTTGCTAGTTCAAAGGGCGTTTCAAGGCGGATGCAGCCATGACTGTACGCGCGCTTTTTCTTTTTAAACAATCCCTTTGATTGTGTATCGTGAATGTAAATGTGGTGGCGATTCGGAAACATAAATTTCATCGTTCCGAGCGTATTTTTTTTGTTGGGTTTCTGCTGAATGAGGTAGTTAAAATTGGTAGAATCCACCTCTGCCCACTTCACTTTTTCGGCATCTACCAGTTTTCCAGCCTTATCGTACAGCTCCATATTGCGCCATTTCAAATATTTTGCACTCTTTTTAATGCGTGGCAACATTTCCTCTACAGCTATGCTATATGGTATTTTCCAAGACGGATTAAACTCAATATATTTCATATTTTTGCTAAAAACAGGCGTTTCTTGGCTTACTTTTCCCACAACCACCCGTTTTTTTAGCTTTCTTTGTCCATTTTTTACCACTTCTAATTCATAATTCGGAATATTGACATAGACATAATGTTTTCCAAAATTATTGTGTATCCACCGCCAGCGTTCCATATTTACCTTCAAACGATTCAAAGTCCATTGATAGGTGTCATTGATTTTGGCAGCCGTCCCTTTACCAACTACCCCATCCGCAGTAATGCCCAAAGAGCGTTGCACTTGCTTTACTGTTTTCTCCAACTTTTCATCAAATAATTGTGCATTGTGAAAACTGTCTACCACCGTTCTAGGCTCGGCAACTTTTGTAAAATAGGTATAAGCAACGTCTAAAGGCTGTGGCCCTGCCAAAAATTTTCGCGTGCTTACCTCATCCAACAGCGGCGTTTGCAAAGCATGTTTTACGGTTACTAAAGTATCTTTGGTCACCTTTGTTATCTGTTGGTAGGTATCATTATTGCGGTTAGGATTTGTTATAAAAAAGCGTAACAAACGATTCAAACGCACAACTTGTTCGCTTTCTTGACCTTTGGAAAGGGAAGCTTCAATTTTTAAGGGTGCTGTATTTTCTTTGCCTTTGTCT
Source organism: Bacteroidota bacterium (assembly GCA_020631155.1). Taxonomy (GTDB): domain Bacteria; phylum Bacteroidota; class Bacteroidia; order Chitinophagales; family UBA2359; genus JAHDHV01. The sequence continues at coordinate 7,454 of JAHDHV010000191.1, forward strand.
AGTTTAGTATAAAATTTACAGTGCTTGCGAAGTTGTTTGTAAGTGGCATTTTTGGGGCGCATTTCATTAAAAAAGGCTGTAATTCGCCCATACTCTGCCGATTCAATAAAACGTTGGGTGACATTTGCATAGGTAGAGCGTTTTACATCCCAAATAAAATCCATTTTTTTAGGATTCACACTGCCATAATGCAAATGCCATGCACAGCGAATCGCTCCATCTGTCAATAGAATTTCTAATTTTCGATACCCATTTTCTGTAATTGATTTCGGATCATTGGCTATTTTTTGCAGCCATTTTTTAATCGTAACTACATGATAATGAGCAGGATTTAAACCATCATATTCCGATTCTTCAAGATTTTTTAACAAAGCTTTTCCCAAAATATTTAACTGATTGTCAGTAAACCAAATTGGCGCATAATTGCGATGTCGGTAAAATTTTTGAAGGCTCAAAGGCATGTATATTTTCTCCTTCAACAAGGTATTTTGCTTTTTAGCAGCCACTTTTTGCACCCATTCTTTCAGCCCTTCATCGCGCTTTCCATTATTGGAAGGTGTTGGGGTATCTGCTATCCCTGTACTTGTTGTTGTATTGATTTTTTTTTCGGGAAAATGTTGAAATAAGTTCTTCAATTGACCTTTTTGTAGCGTTTTTTCCAAGTGATTAACTAAAGCAGTTTCGTCAATTACGCCACTTTGCGAATGTTGATTGGCTTGTTGGTAAGAATAATGTAGGGCTGCATCTGTAAGCAAAACATCCATTGGCGTAACTTCCTGATAATCAAAGGCTTTAGTGAGTGGCAAAGCGGTTAGCCACTGGTTGTATAATTGCTCAATTTTGGCTAAATGATAGTCAGTATAGGGGGTTTGTACTGTTTGTAATAACTGTAAAAAATTGGCGATATAAGACAGCTCATTGGTTTTATTGTACCAAGCAGGCCAACAGTTTCGCTGCGTATAAAAAGCCAATGTCAACTCTGTTTGCAACAAACTTTCCCCTGCAATTTGCCGTTTGCCATCATCTCCAAAAAGTACCCATTCGTACACCTCATCACAAGTTGACGCATCCTCCAACAGTTCATTTTGCGCCAACAAAGGCATAGAGCAAATCACCAAAAACAGGGTATATAAACTTTGGGCAAGTGTAGTATTTGTTGTAGTCAATATTTCCATGAAAAAATCCTTTGTAATTCATAAATAGAGACAACTCATGAATTGTCTCTACTACCTCGCACAACGCACACAGCGCGTACTTTCAGGCATAAACATCAGGCGTTTCGGTTGGATGGGACGGCGACAACTCGCACAAGTACCAAAATTTGGCTCATCCACCTTTCGCAATGCCGTTTCCAACTTATTGAGTTTGAGGTTAGAACGCCGTAAGGCTGCTTCGTTTACCGCCTTATTATTAATTGCATCCATTCGACTCACTCGCCCTATCGCATTCTCTGGCGGAATAGGCTTTGTCAACTCTTTCAAATCCTCAATATCCTTTTGAACTTCCGCAATTGTCGCTTGCAATTTCTCCTTAAACGTTTGTTTTTCGGCTAATGTCATACATTTATTTTTTGGTATGTTTCAAATACTGAGTTTTTCTACCTAACAGTTTATGGCTACTTTGACAATCCGTGGATTCGTGATTAGTAGATTAGTGATTCGTTTTTGAACTTTTTAATTTCTTTTTGGATGAGTTCTGTAAAGACGGTTTTAGCCGTCATATATTTGCAAATACTTAAATATCAAAAAAGTATACTCACCAAAAGAATCAAATAATAAGTACCTAAACAAAATTAAACAACTGTTGTATCTTATGTGTAAGTACTTATACATAAAATCTCCTATCTCACGTCTCCAATCTTCCATCTAAACATAAATATCTTCCAATGCAGTTTGTAAATTGGGATAATTAAACACAAAACCCGATTGTAAAGTTTTTTCTGCTGAAACATTCGCACTAAACAAAACAATATCCGCCATTTGTCCCATCGCCAAGCGCAAAAGCCTTTCAGGTGCCGACAAAGTAAGCGGTTTTTTATTCCAAACTTTAGCAATCCCTTCTACCAACTCCTTATTAGTCGAAGGTTTTGGCGCAACTGCATTGTAAGCACCATTTATCTCCTCATTTTCCATCGCATGAATAAACAGTCGGCAGACATCATCTATATGAATCCAAGAGTAATATTGCTGACCATTGCCAAAAATAGTACCCAAACCAAATTTGAGAGGCAAAGCTGTTTTGGGTAATGCTCCTCCTTCCTTAGACAATACCAAACCAATCCGCAATAAAGCAGTTCGGATACCCAAAGTCGCCACTTGTTGACTTGCCTTTTCCCACAACTGCGTTGTTTTCCCTAAAAAACAGTTGGAAGGTTTAGCCGTTTCCTCCAGCACTTCATCACCGCGATTGCCATAGTAACCAATTGCCGAGGCACTTATAAATGCCTTAACATGTTGACCGTTGTTTTTTAGGCGATCGTATAGCAAATTACTGGTCAATACCCGACTGTCCACAATCACTTTTTTGCGCGATTTTGTCCATCGGCTATCTGCCACATTTGCCCCTGCCAAATGAATGATATAGTCCGCTTTTTCAATCGCTTCAGAATGTAGCCATCCATCGCTCACCTTCCATTTATAAGTAGGTACAACAGCATTTTTATTTTTTCGTCTACTAACATGCATCACTCCATAACCCTTATCTAATAATAATTCGGTTAATCGTGTGCCGACTAGCCCTGTTCCACCTGTTATTAAAACATTTTCCACAAAAATTAAAAATTTATTTTTACATAAAAAATATATAGTAGTTATTTTTTAGCAATAGTTAAATAAGGTTAAAAAATTGCAAATGTTTTTTTATTAAAATAATTTAGAAATAAGTTAGCAAGCAAAATTAATATGCTTGGTATACCTTGACAATGGTATATTAAACTTTTCTTTCAACTTAAAAGTGTTAATTTGTCTAAATTGCATTATCCAGAACGTTGATCCGTAGATTAGTGATTAGGTGTTTTTTCTGATAACTATTTTCTTTTTAAGATTATTTGTGTAACGAAGGCTTTAGCTGTCATATTTCTTATAAATAACTGACAATCAAAAATTTAAACAAAATAAATTATTATCTATTTCTGATTTCTAACAGCTAAATATCTAAAAGGCTAAATAGCCAAAAAGCAATTTTACCATTAAAGTATTAGGAGTAACATCAAACACATTCCTAATTTGCCATTGTCAACAAGATACTTGTTTCCTAAATTATTTATAGATAAATTGCAAAATAATGAAAAAATCTTA
>JAHDHV010000192.1 GCA_020631155.1 Bacteroidota bacterium
ATCTAAAAATCTAAAAATCTAAAAATCTAAAAATCTAAAAATCTAAAAATCTAAATAGCCAAAAAGCAAAAAAAAGCCACAAACACAAAGATAAGCAATGTATTTGTGGCGATATAATATTTTACGTTATAATGGTCAACTTAGCCTACAGCCCCAGTTTAGACTTGACGGCAGGCGTAATGTCGTTGCTGTCTTGTGCATAAAGGATGTATCCAAGACTAGAATCAAGGATATGGGTATAGCCTTTAGATTTGGCAACAGACTGTATAGTGCTTTGCGCTTTTTTGAGAATAGGAGCGAGCAGTTCATCGCGCTTTTTAGCGACTTTTTGTTGAGCTTCCATCTCAAATTTTTGAACGTCTTTTTGTTTGTTTAGAAAATAAGTTTCTTTTTCAGTGATTTGTTTGGGTGTTAACAAGCCTTTCTGAATTTTTTGCTGAATATCTGTATACTCTTTCTCCAGCTTTTGTACCATACCTTTATACTTATTTTCCAGTTGTTTGGTATAAGTTTCTAGTTGCTTTTCTGCCGCTTTTGATTGTGTCATAGAAGCGAGGATATCCGCACTATTAACATGCCCTACTTTTTGGGCAAATGCTTGGTTGAATACCAGCAAAAGACAGCAAATCAGCAGAGATGTTTTAATGATATATTTCATGGATTTATTTTAATTTTTACAGTTGTCAGATAGATGCTTTGTGGCGCATCAAATTTTCAAAATTGTTGAGAAGATTAGATATAAGACTTTAATATGCTGAACATAAAAATAATACTTACATTCAAATCTTAAATCTTGTGTCTTATATCTTATTGCACTCCTAGTTTAGCTTTTACCAAAGGCATTACATCTTCTGAGTCTACAGCGAATAGAAGAGCTCCCATGCTGGTATCAAAAATGTAATTATAACCATTGTTTCGCCCTACAGATTTGATGGTATTTTCTACCTTTTCTAAAATAGGTTTGAGGAGACCTTCTCGCTTCTTAATGGCCTTTTTTTGCAAATCAAGTTCCAATTGGGTGATCTCTTGCCATTCTTTTTGAAAGCTTGCTTTTTTGGCTTCGGCTTCCTTCACTGTATAAGTGCTACCACCTTGAACGGCTTCAATAAATTTTTTATACCTACCTTCAAAGGCTTTTACCTTACTGTCGTACTCCGATTGTAATTGCTTGGTATAGGTTTCCAGCTTTTTTTCTGCCGATTTAGTGGCAGGCATACTATTAAGTAATGCTGCGCTATTGATATGCCCTACTTTTTGGGCAAACACATTGGCAGTGAATAGCAGACAAACAATTAGTAGCGATGTTTTAAAAATATATTTCATGGATGAAAAATGCTATTTTTTGTTCTAAGCACTTAGACATAAGATGTGAGAATGGAGATAACTAATTCATAGTTAATGATTTATATTAAATCCAATTGTTGTTTAATTTTGTCTAGTTACTTACAATTAATAAAAATAAAAAAATAAAAACTTTTTCTAATGAGCAATAAACTATAGCCCCAACTTCGCTTTCACTTTTGCGGTGACATCTTCGGTATCTTTAGCAAAAAGAATAGCTCCTAGGCTAGTATCCAAAATGTAGGCATAACCACCACTTTTTCCAACTGATTTGATGGCATTTTCTACTCTTTGCAAAATTGGTTTAAGGAGCTCATCGCGTTTTTTCATCACTTTTTGTTGGGCTTCCAACTCAAATTTTTTGATTTCCTTTTCCTTATTTACAAAGCGTTTTTCCTGCTCGGCAAGTTCTTTTCCACTGTATTCGCCTTTCTGGGCTTTTGCCTGTACTGCCTTATATTCCGACTCGAAAGTTTTTAATTTACTTTTGTATTGATTATCCAACTTAACTGTATAGGCTTCTAGTTGTTTCTCAGCAGATTTGGCTTCACCCATTGAGCTTAATAGTTCCGCACTGTTAATATGCCCAATTTTTTGTTGTGCAAAAGCCGTATTCCCTACTATTATCAACAGAAAGCTAGTTAGGATACATAAAATGAATTTATTGGTTGCGTTCATGTGTATTTGATGGTTTTTTATTTTTCAAATTAAAAATAGGGGTGGGGAGGAGGTTATTGGAGTTTGGAAACTGTAGAGACGCAAAATTTTGCGTCTCTACAGTTTCAAATTTCATCTAATTTTTATTAACAACTAACCTTATTTTATCCCCAATTCCCTAAGTACATCTTTCGTGATGTCAAATTTTGGATTAGCGAAAAGGATGGATGCACCGCTAGATTTATCCAATACAAAATCAAGGGCTTTTTTGCCAACAATAGATTCTACAGCACCGTATACCCTATCTTGAATTGGTCGAATGTATTTTTGCCGTTCTTGGAATAAGGCACCGTTTTCGCCAAATTTTTCTCTTTGAAAACTGCGTACTTGATTTTCTCGGTCTACAATTTCTTGTTCTCTACGTACTCTATCATTTTCCGATAACAAAACCTGCTCTGCTTGAAAGCGTTTGTACATATTGTCAATTTCTTTGTATCGCTGCTCAATTTCACCACGCCAACGTGCTACAATGCCGTCTAATTCTTTCTGAGCATTTTGATATTCAGGCATTTGGTTTAACACATATTCTGTATCAACAAAGGCCAGTTTTTGGGCGTAGCTATTGGTGTAAGTTGCTATAAAGATAGCTAAAATAACAAATAATTGTTTCATAGTAAGTTTAATTCAATTGTTAACATAGGGATGAGTTTGTACTCAAGACCCAAATGATCTGTTATTTGATTGATGAATTTTTTATTTTTTAATATAGAACCAACACACAACTTTCCTGTTGTTTTGCTCTATTAAGATATACAATTGCGGTTTTTAGTTGTAAGGAGAACACAATTTTTGATAAGAGGAGAAGATGGGTTGTTGGGGTTGTTAGAAATTAAATGAGATTGTAGAGACAATTCATGAATTGTCTTACATGAATTGTCTCTACCTGAATTGTTTCTACTCAGGTTCTACACCTAATACGATATTAATTTTACCAAATTGTGAAATATAATCCCAAACGCCATCTGTTTGTACACCAATGCCTTTGTCAAAGCCTACGCCATAGTCAAAGCCGAGTGTACCGAACATGGGCAGGAAGATTCGCAAACCTAGGCCTGCCGAGCGTCTGAGTTCAAAGGGATTATAGGTTTTGAAGCTTTCCCAAGAGTTCCCTCCTTCTACAAAGCCCAATACATAGATGGTAGAGTTGGGGTTAAGGCTTAATGGGTAGCGGAGTTCTACATTGTATTTAGCATAATATGGATTACCAACACTTGCGGTATTTAACACATCATAACCGCGCAGGGAAATAATATCTTTACCGTACAGTAAATCGAAATTGGAAATACCATCACCACCAATTTGGAAGCGTTCCAGTGGAGAATGTCCAATATCTTCATTATAGTAGCCCATAAAGCCCATTTTTGCCGAAGTTTTTAATACCAAATTCCCAACAATTTTGGTATACCATTCGGCTTTTAATTTCCATTTATGAAATTCTGCCCATTTATATCTTTCATTGATATTTACATCTCTATAGTCTTTATTGCCAAACATAGAATAAGGTGGCGTTAACTGTAAAGAAAGGGAAATATTAGAACCCGAACTTGGGTAAATGGGTTGGTTGATGGAGTAACGAGATAAAGTATTGGTTAAGCTGAGGTTATTGATGGAACCGTTGGAAATGATAAAATCTGACGACCAATCTTTAAGACTGTAATGCTGAAAGGTGAGGGCGGTTTGTAAGGTGAAATTGTCGTCAGGGAAACGCAAACGGCGGCCTAAACCAACGGATAAACCTGTAATAAGCAAGCGTCCGAGTTCTTCAGGGTCTTCGCCTACTTGCGATGTGAAGCCAGCAAAACTGCGGTAGCGCGAACTATAGGCACTAACACTCAATGCATTAGGGCGTTTGCCACCCAGCCAAGGTTCTGTAAAAGAAGCGTTGATAGATTGAAAAGCTTGGCCTGTGGATTGGAAACGGAAAGACAGTCGCTGACCATCGCCAGAGGGGAGCGGCCGCCATGCTTCACTTTTAAAAATATTGCGAAGCGAAAAATTATTAAACGACACACCAATGCTACCAACGACTGTTCTACCACCCCAACCTGCTGAAAGCTCCAACTGATCGGAAGGTTTTTCTGCCACTTTATAGTCAATATCTACCGTTCCTTTTTCGGGATTCGGTCGAGGGTTGATTTCGATTTGCTCGGGGTCGAAGAAGCCGAGGGTTGCAATTTCACGCTGCGAGCGAATGATGTCGGAACGGCTGAACTTACTACCGGGCAGGGAGCGCAACTCGCGGCGAATCACATGCTCATTTGTTTTGGTATTGCCACTGATATTTATTTTGTCAATCGTTGCTTGCGGCCCTTCATACACATTTACCAATAAGTCAATAGAATCGCCTACTACGGCTTTTTCCATTGGCGAAACATTGAAAAATAGGTAGCCATCATCCATATACAAAGAACTGACATCGCCACCTGCGGGGTCCATAAATAAACGGCGTTGTAGGAGTGATTTGTCGTAAACATCCCCTTTTTCGATACCCAATATTTGACCGAGTTGTTCATTCGTATATTTACTATTGCCTTTCCATTCAATATCCCTAAAATAGTAGCGTTGCCCTTCGTCTACAGTGACTTCTAAATTTACGCTTTTGCTATCCACAAAATACATGGTATCTGTTACAATGCGTGCATCCCTGAAACCGAGTTCATTATAATAAGCAATCACACTTTGTTTATCGGCTTCGTATTCGTCTTCTAGGTATTTGGAACTGCTAAATATTTTAAGGCGAATGATGTTGTTGTCTATAAAATCAAGGGCTTTGCCAAAGGTGAGATTGCCGAGGGTTTCGGCAAAACTGGCTTTTTTCAGGCCTTTCCAGATATTTTTGCCTGCTTTTCGATGTATTTTAGATTTTTCTTTAGTGCCACTCATTTGCTTTTTAAGCTTGCGGTTGAGGGCATTGTTATTGCCTTTAAAAGTGATTTCGTTGACTCTGATTTTGTCGCCTCTAGTGATATTGAGGGTTAAAATATCACTATTTTTAAACATCGGATCGCGATCTTGTGACATATTGACAGAGGCATTATAAAAGCCTTTGCCACGATAATAACTAAGGATAGAATTTTTGGTATTGTTCAGCAGATTTTCATTGATAATACGTCCTCTAACAAGTTCTAATTGATCACGGAGATCGTCCTCCTCGCTTTTTTTCACTCCTTTAAACGTATATTTCGACAAACGTACACGCTCTTTCAAAGCAACTTCCAAGAAAATAATGCTGTTGACAATTTTACTAGCATAAATTTTTACATCCGAAAACAAACCTTGTTTCCAAAGGGTGCTAATGGCATCGGGGATTTGCTCACCGGGAATGCTGATTTCTTCCCCAACTTCTAAGCCTGATAACCTTGCCAGAATTTTTTCATCTAAATATTTTGTCCCTGTAATGGTAATACCGCCAATCTCATAAGTTTGTGGAGTACTGTAATCTACACGCTCCACATCATCATCACTAAGCGTTTCGGTTGCCTCTGTTGTGTCCGTTTCATCATTGACAGTTGTTTTAGCTTTTTCCTCAGTTGTTGAAGGTAGCGTATCCGTTTCCGTATCCTGATTTTCGTTCGGTATTGCCTCTTTTTCTTCCACTGCTTCCTTAGCAGGCACCTCGCCCTCTTCCTTTGTTTCCTGTGCATACAAGAAATTATTCAGGCTAGTGAGTAATAAAAGCAATAAAACGATATATCTGAAATTCATAACTTATGTTTAAACTTGATAGACAGGGGGCAAAGTACAGGATGAATTAGAAAAAAAATTACGCATGATAGCTAATATCTAATGTCTATTTGCTAATATCTGATTTCTAAATATCCAAAAATCTACCCTCACACACTTTTCAGTTTCCCAAATCGGCGTTCTCGTTGTTGGTAGTGATAAATGGCTTCGTAGAGGTCTTCCTCTTTAAAATCAGGCCAGAATTTTTTAGTAAAATAAAGTTCTGTATAAGCAATTTGCCAAAGCAAGTAATTACTAATTCTCAACTCTCCGCTAGTACGAATCAGCAATTCAGGGTCAGGCATATCCTTAGTTGCCAAATGATTATTGATCAACTGCTCATCAATATCAGATGTCTGAATACTACCTGCTGCTACTTTTTCGGCAATTTGCTGCATGGCTTGTGTAATTTCCCAGCGCGAGCTATAACTCAAGGCAAGCGTCAATTGTAACCGTTGATTGTGCTGCGTTGCGGACATTCCTTCAAGTAATTCGTTGTAACATTGTTTGGGCAGTGATTCTATATCTCCGATAGCATGTAAACGGACTTTATTTTCGTTTAGTTGCTTGACTTCCTTGCGAATAGTGCTTACAAGCAGATTCATCAAAGCAGTGACTTCGGCGGCAGGTCGCCCCCAATTTTCCGTAGAAAAAGCATAGAGCGTAAGATATTTAACCCCGATTTCGGCGCAGGCTTCTGTAATGGTTCGCACAGCGGCCACCCCATTTTTATGCCCAAAAATACGGCTTCTGCCCCAACGTTCCTTTGCCCATCGGCCGTTGCCGTCCATAATAATTGCAATGTGCTGGGGGATTCTGTTGTCGTCTATTTGCTCTTTAAAATTCACTGGATGATATACTTCTTCAAGTTAATTACGAATTAGAAATTACGAATTACGAATTTTTTTAATGGTGAATTGCTTGTTGAATTGATGTTTTTAAAATGTTATAGTTTTTAATTAAAAAGTTTGTCGCTATCTAACAATCCGTTGATTCGTAATTTATAGACTCAGTGATTCGTTGATTTATGTATTATTAGTAATCAGTCGTTTTTTGACACTAAAAATTTCAAGGCTATTTTTGCACCTCAATAAAAAAGATGTTTTTTTGGAAAAAGAAAATGATCGTTTTCTATTCAAACAACATTTTGCTTTTCCTTCTCTCTATAAATCTAATTACTGATCACGAATTCATGTGATATCTACTGAATACACTTCCGATTAAAGATGGTATAGGTAAGACCGATATTTAAAAGAAGGTAACCATCGTTGTTCGTGCTATCGCCGCGCTGTTTGCCTTCTACGCCTAACGGTTCAGGGTTTACTTCGCCCGAACGGTCGGAGAGGAGTCCGGTTGTACTGTTGGCACCGCCTATCAAAAATGGGTCTATATATTCGCTGCTTACGTCATCAAGGTAGTCAGTGCTTGTACTTCGATAGCCAACTTCTACAAAGAAACTCCATTCTTTTCGCATCCAGTATTTGATGCCTACGCCTACAGGAATGGCTACTTGTATGCTTTTATAGGGTTTGCGTCCTGTAAAGTCAGAATTAAATTGCCCTTCTGTGCCTAAGGTTCGCAAGCTAAAGGTTTCGTCATTTAAAGTAGCTTTCGGGCTAAAGTGAAATAAACCAATTCCTGCGGTAATATAAGGCGTAAAATAGTGTTTTTTATGCCCTGCAATAAATTTTCTAAAATTTAATTCTACCTGCCCTGATACTTCTATAACTCCTGTTTTAAAGCTGAGGTTTCGCATCAAAGGAAAAGGATTACTAGAAATACTATCAGCATGTTGCAAAAAGGCGTAACTTGCTGTACCTTTCACAGCTACGTATGGATTAAAAGTGTAGCGATACAAGATACCACCTGCTGGGCGAGTTTGCATCAAATTGTTATTGGGATTTAAGTCGCCAATATAAGTGCCTGAACCAACCCAAAATCCAATTTCAGAATCTTGTGCTTGTACGCTGTTGACTTGCCATAAGCAAAGAACTATCCACAATACAACACCTATACCATAGGGAAAACGGTTCTGTTTTAACATAAATCTGGAATACTATTTTGATTAATCATTTACATCGAAGGAGAGCCGTCTATTTTGGCTCATTCTACCTAACGGCACTTTGATGTAAATGTTGTACAAAATGTTTATCCTAACAAGCTTGTGAATGTTTGGCTTTTTGGGTGTTAGAGATTAGCGATTAGATTTTAGAAGTCAGTAAGGAGTAATCACTGATCTAGGAATCACGAATCCACTAATCTTGCAAAGTTAATAAAAAGGTTTTGAAGTGTTTATAGGCTGTCTTGATTTTCGGTTTTGAAGCTAAAAATGATGGGTTTTTAGGTCAACAAATTAAAATAATACCAGTTCTTAGTAACATAAAACAGTAATCTTTAAGATGTTTGTTAATTTTTGTGTTAAAAAATGGTCATCTTTGTAAAAATGGCTTTCTTTTATGGATTTTTTGCCAAAAAATGCTATAATTATTGCCCTTTAGAAAATATTTTATAAATTTAGTTATATGAAAATAGACCAATTACTAATCGTCCCTTTATTTCTTGTACTCCTACTCCTATCAGGAGGTTCAATAATGCCAGTACAGGCACAAGAAAGTATTAACTTAAATAAGTTTAGACAGCTTAAACAAGAGTTGGCCACGCCAAATGTTTACCGAACCGCTTCGGGAGCACCCGGTCATCAGTATTGGCAACAACAGGCAGACTATGAGATAGAACTGGAGTTGAAAGACGATAAACAGCAAATTTATGGTAAAGAAACCATTACTTACACCAATAATTCGCCTGATGAATTGACCTATTTGTGGGTGCAATTAGACCAGAATGTACGGGCTAAAGATTCGGATACTTACAAAGTGCAGACGGGAAAAATTGATGAAAATACCAGTTTTCGAGACATCAAACGCCTACATGCCGACTTTGACGGCGGTTTTAAAATTGATTATGTAAAAGATGCCAATGACAAGGCAATGGACTACACCATCAACAAAACGATGATGCGTATTGACTTGCCTGAACCTTTGAAAAATGGCGAAAAAGTGTCTTTTAAAATCAAATGGTGGTACAATATCAACAATCGGATGAAAATAGGCGGCCGTTCAGGTTACGAATATTTTGAAGATGATGATAACTATTTGTACACCATTGCACAATTTTACCCACGTATGGCAGTGTATAATGAGGTAGAAGGCTGGCAAAATAAGCAGTTTCTAGGTCGTGGGGAGTTCGCGCTTGCCTTTGGCGATTACAGCGTGAAAATTACCGTTCCATCTGATCATATTGTGGCTTCAACAGGGGTCTTGCAAAATCCCGATGATGTACTAACTGCGGAGCAAAAAGAACGTTACGACAAAGCACAAAAAGAGCGCACCAATCCAGTGATGATTGTAACACAGGAGGAGGCCGAAAAAGCAGAGCAGTCAAGAGCTACGGATACCAAAACATGGCATTATAAGGCGGAAAATGTGCGCGATTTTGGCTTTGCGAGTTCTCGTAAATTTATTTGGGACGCGCTAGGTGTTCCTTTTGGCGATAGAACGGTGATGGCAATGTCTTACTACCCAAAAGAAGGCAATCCATTGTGGGAGCAGTATTCTACAAAGGTGGTTGCCCATACTTTGCGAAGCTATTCCAAACACACCTTCGACTATCCTTATCCTGTGGCTATTTCGGTTCATGCCAAGTGGATAGGCATGGAATATCCGATGATATGTTTTAATTTCGGTCGCCCTGAAGAAGATGGCACTTACAATGAGCGCACCAAATACGGCATGATCGGTGTAATTATTCACGAAGTCGGCCACAATTATTTCCCGATGATTGTGAACTCCGATGAACGGCAATGGACTTGGATGGATGAGGGTTTGAATACCTTTGTACAGTACTTAACCGAGCAATCATGGGAGCGCGATTATCCTTCCCGGCGTGGTGCAGCCTATAAAATTACGGATTATATGAAGGGCAATAAGGAAAAAATCAGCCCGATTATGACCAATTCGGAATCCATTCATCAGTTTGGTAACAATGCGTATGGCAAACCTGCTACCGCACTCAATATTTTGCGCGAAACGATTATGGGGCGCGAATTATTTGACTATGCCTTTAAAGAGTACTCTAAAAGATGGATGTTCAAACACCCAACACCTGCCGACTTTTTCCGCACAATGGAAGATGCTTCGGGCGTAGATTTAGACTGGTTTTGGAGAGGTTGGTTCTACAGCACCGATCATGTGGACATTAGCTTGGATGGGGTGAAATGGACGAAAATAAATACTAAAAATCCTGATGTAGAAAAGCCATTGGCGCGCCAAAAAGATAGAGATAAACCTGAGTACATCAGTGATATTCGCAATAAAAAAGACATTCCTCAAACCATTACGGAGAAAGATCCAAGCACTAAAGATTTTTACAATACCTACGATCCATTTGCGGTGTCTATTTTGGATAAAAGGGAATCGGAGCGATATTATGACAAATTGGAAGATGATGAAAAAGCAATTGTAACAGGTGGACACAATTATTATGAAATGGAGTTTAGTAATGTCGGGGGCTTGGTGATGCCCGTTATTTTGGAGTTTACTTATACCGATGGCACTAAAGAAGTGAAACACATTCCTGCGGAAATTTGGAAATTGAAACACGATAAGGTGTCGAAAATATTTGTGACCAAAAAGGAAATTAAAAGCGTAACCCTTGATCCGTATTTGGAAACCGCCGACACTGACCGCAACAATAATTACTGGCCTGCCAAATCTGAGCCGTCTCGTTTTGAGTTGTTTAAGCGCGATTGGAAGCGTCCAAATGCGATGCAAAAAGCAAAGCGCGCTCAGGAAGCTCTGAAAGGAAAAGCGAAGGAGCAGAGTAGGAGATAGGGTTTGTGGTTGTGGGTTTTGTGGTTGTGGGTTTTGTGGTTGTGGGTTTTGTGGTTG
>JAHDHV010000193.1 GCA_020631155.1 Bacteroidota bacterium
GTTATCACATTGGCCATCACCTCCGCCCAAGTATGCATTGGACAGATATGCCACAAGATTTTTTAGATAATCGAGCCAAATACATTGCCAATCAAGCTGTTGTATTTGAAAAATTGGACTATTTTGTAATCTGGTTTTTATTGATGACTAAAAATTACAATACCCTTGCCAATTACTTTGTGGACTTAGGTAACACTTTTAATAACAAAGCAGAAATCGTTGATTTTTTAAAACAACGCGTACAAAAAATTTCTCCCGAACAATTAGATCAGTATCAATAAAAATCCAAAAGTCTAAAAATCTAACAATCCCATGTCCTACCAACGAATTTTGTCTCCTTCACCAGAAGCTGTTGTTAATAAACAAGGGCAGTTTAATTATGGCTGTTACAATAGTGCATTTCGGCAAGTAAACTTACTTGATGCCCACCGTCCATATACGATACCATTACCTAAAAGTGCCAAAAACATGCAATTGCGTGAATGGCAAGCCTTTCAGTTAGGCAATGGTGAATATTTTATGATGATGGCGATTTATAATGCTAAAAAATTGGCATTGGTACAGTTCATTGTTTATCATATTCCAAGTCAACAAAAATTTCACTACGAAAAAAAAGTTGCCCCCTGGCAATTACAAGTAGCCAATGGATTGTGGAATACCCATTCTAGCCATACCAGTAGCAATTTCAAATTAAAGGCACATAATGATTTAGCCAATGGAAAAATTCATCTAAAAGTAGACATTCAGAATTTTGGTGAATTGCCAAATATCAAAGGACAATTTACTGGTTTTCATGATAATACACAAGTTCAGCCTATGGTTGTTTGTATGCCCTTTGCGCGAAATAGGGGTATGTATTCCCACAAATGCCTAATGCCCATGCAAGGCGAACTACATATTGACCAACAAAAAACCATCACTTTTGCCCCTGAAAAGAGCAGTCTCATTATAGACGACCACAAAGGCTATTATCCGTTTCCTACACGCTACGATTGGGTGACCGCTTTTGGGCATCTAACAAATGGGCAGCGAATCGGCTTTAATTTAACAGCAAATCAGGTGCTTTTTCCCAAAACCTATAATGAAAATGGCTTGTGGCTAGATGGACATTTGTATACCCTACCACCAATTGAAGTCAAACGGCCATCGGGCTATCAACAAGATTGGTGTATTTCCGATAGTTATGGCATGGTAGATTTGGTGTTCACCCCTGTTGTTCATACAGCAGTAGATATTAATGCGCTGATTTTTAGGAGTAAATATCAAGGCCCCTATGGTTTTTTTGAAGGATTTATTTGTAAAAATAATGGCGAAAAAGTGCTAATTGAGCGTTTATTTGGCATGGGAGAAGATTTTTATTTGCGAGTATAGACTTGAGATGGGAGACTTAAGATTTGAGATTTGTTGTCAAAAACTTGCAATAAGCAACAAATCAAAATAGTTGTTAATTTCCGATTAATTTTGTATTGCTTTTGGGTTTTCTCATGTAAACTTTGACAGGGAAATTCGTAATTCGTAATTCGTAATTCGTAATTTATCATGAAAGAATCACCTATTATTCCGCCTTCCAAACGTCCTTTAGAAGATGTGCCACCTGATGATTGTCAGCAACTTCCGCGGCCAAAGCAACGGCATGTTGTAGAATTATTTGAGCAAGAAAAAGAAGCCTTCACCCTAAAAGATACTCTTTTAACCATTAGAGACTATCTTTTCGAGTTAATAAAAAAATGGTATGTCTATGTATTATTTATTGGTTTAGGCATTGGCGGAGCGCACTACTATATGGAACAACAAAAAACTGCCTATTTTGCCAAATTAACTTTTATGACTAATAATGATGGCGGGGGCGGCGTATCGGCTGTTTTGCAAATTGTTGGTCAATTTGGTGGACTCGGCGGCGGTGGCGGCGGCGGCGGTGGTGGCAAATCAGAAAAAATGATAGAAATTTTCCGTTCCAAACGCATGGTCTATCAAACAATGATGAAGTCTATTGATATAAGTGGAAAATCTGATTTGTTATTTAATCACTATATTCAACTATTCAAAATGCATGAAAAATGGGAAGGCTCAAAGTTGCAAGGCTTTCGCTTTTCTCCAAAATCGCCCGAAGCATTTACCCTAGAAGAACATACTGCTGCGAAACGCATTTACAATACTATTGTGGGCAAGTACATGAATGTTGCAGCCTCTAAAAGTGGGGTAATTCAAGCAACTTTCGATTCGCCTGTAGATATATTTCCAAAGTACTTTTTAGAAGAACTAATTAAAACAGTCGGTAAATTTTATGTAGACAAAGCCATTCAACAGCAAAGAGAAACCTATCAAATCATTAAAGCTAGAACCGATTCCTTAGAACAAGCCCTTTTTAATGCAGAAGAACGGATTGCCGAATGGGGGGATAAACATCGCATTGCCCTTCGAGCAGGCACACTGACGGCTAAACGCTTAATGGAAAAGCAACGCATGGCGCGCGAAGCAGAAGTATTACATCTAATGCATAGTGAGGCTGCTGCCAATTTAGAGGTAGCCCGTATGAATCTCCTCAACAATACTCCCGTCATTCAAGTAATTGATTATCCTACTTTGCCACTGGCCAAGACAGAACCACAAGCACAGTTACCCACCTTAGTTGCCATTGTTATGGGTTTTTTGATAGCCACTGTTTTAATAATGTTTTATAAATTAATCAAGGATGCCTTAAAAAGTTAGACCAATGAAAAACCTTTAAGTGTTTCTAAAGAACAACATTATATATTGTTAGGAAAATGATTTTTTATTTTCCTTTAAGAAATAACTTTTTTTTTTAATAAATCAGGTAACCTTTTTGGAAACCTTCCGTATATGTCTAATGAATGTAAAGAAGTAATTAAAGTAGTTCTCAACAATACTCATTTTTTTTAGTACAACAATCTTTTGTTCCCAAATTATTTTGCTCTTATTGAACATAACATTAGTTAGTCCATTTGTTTTTAGATAATGTATATTAACAAAGTACTGTCCAGTATTTTATACATTAGTGTATTTTATTCAGACACTACATTGTTAAAGAAAATACAATGTAGTGCCAATTATTTTAGATTTAACGCTTTATCTAAGTATTTTTTTTTCTCCAACATAATACATTTCTTTTTTTAGTTAGATAAGATATAATAAACTTATCTTATTTTTCTCACTCCATTAATAAAAGTATTTATTTTTATTCTCCAATTTATTAAGCTGATTTTTTGTATGAAAGAGAATAAATTTTCTTTTAGGAAGAAACTATTTCACACAAAAAAAACATACATTTTCCAATTAAATACACATCTTTTCCAAAAAAACTTCACAAAAAGGCTAAATACTATGCAAGTTTGTCAGTGGAAAGTCATTTTTTTTTGGTACTTTCATTAAATTGTGTTTGTTTAGCAATATTAAACCAACAATAAGTACTCCACTCTAATTCTAAATTTAGAGGAATTAAGCATCTAAAATACTTTTAATTTTTGCAAAAATGTTGAAATTTTTAGGTACTACTATTTAAGTGCCTAAAACGCTGTGTGTATTACTATTGAGTAATCTATAGACTACTTTATCAACTCACTACCAATACATTAAGGCTTAATAAACAGCATCAAGTTTTGGGTGTACATTGTTATTTGGCATCTTTTTGGTGCAATTAGGCACTTGATGAAATTATTTTTGAGAACATACTTTTTATAGCTTTAATCCATATTTCTTTACATTTTAAAAAAAGTGTTATGAGTAAAATAAGTAAATTTTTCTTTGGGAACAAAGGATTGAATATCCTTAACAACAAACAGAAAGCCAATGTAGTAGGCGGAAGATCAACTACAACTACCCACACAGAACCTATAGATGATACAGAAAACAGTGCTAATAGCAATAACTCTAGTGGTAATGGAGATTAGGCATTGATTAGAATAGGATAATGCTTGTTTTATAGTTAAATATGACTTATTTTTATTTACAATCATAATGATTATTTATACAAAAAAAATCATTTATACTTTAAGTCATTTATTTATCAAAGTGAAAACTTTTAGAGTAGACTAACATTGTAAAACAGACAGGCATATTAGATACAAGTTAATTTGCATCTAATTATTCCATCCTATTTTATTGATTATTCCAAATTCAAACTACATTGACTATCAGGGCTTTACACCTTTAACAGCATAATAAATTTTAATATGGCTATAATAATCCACAAGAACGATGGTTTGTTAAACTTTTAAGCTATTATTTTTGTTTTTTATTCTATAATCATATACTGCAAAGGTGCCATCTTATTAAACTAGGATGGCACCTTTTTTGTGCTTATACTCAATAAAATCTAATTCATTGCTTTATTTAGCTATTATTTTATCTTTTTTAGATAAAAAATATTTTGTATTTAAACCAATCATTAGGTTATTTTGTGTAAGCATTTGATATACCTCTTTACCCTCTACTGAGATGAATTTAACCTTATGTTAAGAGTCATTCATATTACTATCAACTTATTATTTTTGTGTTGTTTGTATATTACAAGCATACAAGCTACCCCTACTATAGATAGCCTAAACCAAGTATTAAAGACAAATTCTCCTAATAATAATCTTCCCCAACATTTATCTACCTATAAAGAGCTAATTATTGCCTATCGAAAAGCCAATCAATTTACTAGAGCCCATGAAGTAGCAGATACAGCTTTGCAGTTGGCAAAGAGTATAAATAATAATAATGACATTGCAGAAATCACACATTTGACTGGTAGAATATATTTATTAGAAAGGTTATTTGATGAGGCTTTAACCAATTTTAATAAAGCTATTACTGTTAGTGATGAGTATATTAATAAAGACTTGAAAGCAGAAATCCACTATTTTACTTCTGATGCTTATTTAAGAGTAGGTCAAGGAGAAAATGCTTATATCCACCAACTAAAAGCTATGAAGTATTGGGAAACAGAGAAAGATTCTGCGAATATTATACGCTCTAATTATAAAATGGCTCGTATATTTTTTAATCAAGAGCGTTGGGAAGAAGCTCTAAAACATTATCAAGTAACACTTCATTTAGCAGAAAAATTAAATAAAAAGCGTTCCATATATAATTGTATAGATGCTATTGGAAGTGTTTATGGAAGAAAAAATGATTTTGAAAAAGCATTATCATATAATCTTCGTGCACTAAAATTAGCAGAGGAGTTAAATTTTAAGCGTGGCATTAGTCATTCTGCACAAAATCTAGCTCAGATTTTTTTAGGGGATCGTCAATATGATAGAGCACTTCCTTATATTGAACGTGTTTCTGATTTAAATAAAGAATTAAATGATAAAATTGCTATTAAAAACATTGCCTTTATGTTAGGTAAGTTTTATACTGGAAGAGAAGAATATGTAAAAGCAATTAAACATATACAAAAGGGATTAACGGTTGCTAAAGAACTAAAGGACAAAACCTATTTAAGAGATGGTTATCAAAATCTAGTAGAGGTATATAGTGAACAAAGCAATTGGGAGCAAGCTTATGATAATCATGTACTATATACAACCTATAGAGACTCTTTACTAGAAGCATCAAGGGTAGAAGCAATGGCAGAATTAGAAGTACAGTATGAAACAGAGAAAACAGAAAAAGAGTTGGTGACTAAGGAAAATGCTTTGTTGAAACAAAAGGATAAACTCAACAATATTTACAAATATACCTTTATTGGTGGGGCGTTTTGTGTTTTGTTGTTGATGTCTTTGTTGATAACATTTTTGCATTATCGCTATAAAAATCAGGCGCGCATTAATTCGCTATTAGAAAAGAAAAACCAAGAAATTGAATTGCGAAATCGCGAAATTGAATTGCAAAACGAAAAATTGGCTACCTCTAATCGAGATTTAGAGCAGTTTGCCTATATTGCTTCCCATGATTTAAAAGAGCCGTTACGGACTATTGGCGGTTTTACGACCCTCCTTCAACGCCGTTTCCAAAAGCAAAATGACCAAGATGTTCAAGAATATATGGGCTTTATTGTACATGCTGTTAACCAAATGCATCGCTTATTGAGTGATTTGCTCAACTATTCACGTATTGGGCGGCAGTCAGAGGGCTATGAAACAACTGACTTAGACGATATTCTCAAGCAGGTGAGGCATATGTTTCGCCAAAATATTGATGAAAATAATGCCCTCATCCATCCTGTTAGTTTGCCAACTATTGAGGCCAAACGAACGCAGATGCTACAATTATTCCAAAATTTAATTGGTAATGCCCTTAAATTTAGGCGCGAAGAGCCTCCACAAATTTGGATTACTTATCAGGAAACAACCGATGGGCATTTATTTCATATTCGAGACAATGGCATTGGTATGGAACAGCAATATTTGGAAAAAATCTTTATTGCTTTCCAACGCCTACATCATCGTCAAAAATACGAAGGTACGGGTATTGGTTTGGCAACTTGTAAGAAGATATTAGAAGATCATGGTGGATATATTCGAGCAGAATCGGAGGTAGGTAAAGGAAGTACTTTTATCTTTATGATTCCTAAAGTTTTGCCTAAATTGAAAGAACAACATGAAGCCATTCAAGAAGGGGAAGGCAAAACTTTAGTTTCTAAAAAAGCTGTAGAAGCTTAAAATTAAAGTATAATGTATTTTGGCAAGTAAGTAACTAGACAAAATTAAACAACTATTGAATTTATTATAAGTCATTAATAATGAATTGCTTATCTCATATCTAAGTACTTATTTCCTTAAAATACTTTAATTAAATCGCCCATTGCATTATAAGTTTTTACTGATACCCCCTCACTTAAGCCAAGTTGTTTATATTCTTCTTTAAATAAATTCCAAATATGGGCATCTGAATAAGTGCCTTTGGCATTTTGAATTCTTTTAGGTAAGGTTGCTATTTTAATATAACCTAGTTTTTCGGGTATTCGCTGACTGCGAACATTTTGTACAGTGTGCCGAATTTCAATGCGCCGAAAATCAAACACCTCAAAGCCGACCTTTGTTAAAGCATGAGTACTTTCTGTTATAATGCCTTGATTCATAGCATGAACATTTACCCAATAGCCAATTTCGGCAGCCCCTTTTTCATGTCGCAAATGTAAACCAGAGCCTCCCAATAATTTACTTTCTTCCCTGTTAAAAATAGCGTAAATGTAATCCTCATCTTTATCGAATAAAGCGCGGAAATGACGAATTAACTGCACTTTATCTGCCACTGTTTGCCCTTCTTCATGAGCAGCCCAAGGCATCCAAGGAAGTAAGTGCGCTAAACTTTCATGGACAGACTCCAGCAATAATGGCGCATCACTCGGCTCATAACAGCGAATGACTAAGCGTTCAGTCTCTATTCTGTAGGCAATATTATTCAAAGCACTAAATTTTATGACTGTTTAAAAAATTAGCTTTCCTTTTCTTCATCCTTTGCATTTTCTTCTATTGAATCATCTGCTACAGATTTAAATTCCACATCTGCATATACCTCTTTAATAGCAATATTAAAATCAATACTTTTGAAGGGAAAAGTCGCTTCCTCCTCACGCACTTTATCGCCAATAATCCATTGATTTTGTTCATTTTTGTAAAACTGCTCTATATTATAGGTGTCTTGTGATACCAAAATGTACTCTTGAAGGGATGGAATAGAGGCATAAGCATCAAATTTTTCTGTTCGATCATATAATGCAGTGGAATCAGAGAGTACTTCAATTAGCAAAACAGGATTTAGAAGTGTGTCTGTTTTTGTATGCTCTTGAAATGCCAAAGGCTTTTTAACTACAATTATATCAGGATAACAATAACTTTGTGTTAATGGATTGTGTAATCGCATGTCACTTTGATAGACTCGATAGCCTTTATTTCTAGTATATAGCCAAATTAGGGCAAATAAATTACCTGTTATTACATTATGTTCATCGCTTGCGCCAGCCATAGGTTTAGTTTGTTGGTTAATAAATTCACTTCGCCCCTCATCAGGCAAAGCTGCATCTTCTTTGGTTAAATATTGTTTTACGATTGATTCTGATTGTATCTTTTGACTAATTTTGACCATGACTATTATATTTTAGGGTGATGATTTGTCAGAAGTTTGGAAAGTTTAACGACTGAATTCTATTTGAGTGTGTCAAAGATTTAGGGAATAAAAAAATTTAGCTAAATGAAAGTGGAACATTTACTTTTCCCAAAGAGTACCGAAAAAATCTAATAAATGTTAAAACTCCTCAACAGTAAGCCTAGTAAGTACTAAAAACTGCTTAAGGCTTGTATAAAAAATTGAATAATGCATAATTATTTTCTTATGGACTAATGGCTCAGGCGCGCATAATTTAGTAAAAAATTCTGCATAATCACTAATGTACATTTTTTTTCTCTTTTTTCCTAGTCGATGTCAAGGTACGACTTTTTTGTTTCTTTTTTTGTCAAATAAAAAAGAAACAAACGTAGGTAAAGCGACACTTTTTAAGATTAAGAAAAATAGTCGTTATATGAAATCTCTCTTTTTCTAACACACATATTTCTAATGGATAGAACAGTGTTTTGTTCTTAAACTCCTCTAAGCGGCTGCTCCCTGAACAGCTTGCATTAAAAAGACTAACAAAATACTGATAACCAATCCTAAAGTTATTTTTCCAAAATCCATCCCTACATCTTTCAAGGTCTCCATAGAGGGTTTGCCATCTAAGCGAGTTCGCATCGCCAATTCTCGACCTGCCAGTAAACCGATAAATACCCATGTAGTACTCATTGGCAACTTCGCTTCCCACAAGCCCAATGCGTTGTATTTAAATATCCACAAAATAATACCATAAATCAAATCAACGAAAGTAGCAGAACGGATGTCGGCGGTATTGGTTTTGACTTTCACAATTTTTTGAATCGCACCGCCTTTGCTGTAGAAAATAAAGGCTAATAAACCGAGCAAAACAGCTAAAGAAAGGAAGAAGGTAAAAGCGTCTAAAGTGCCTGTACCACCCTGACCTGATAGTAAATATACATAGATATTAGCTAGGTCTTGTGTCAACCATTGCGACCACAAAAAGCCTGTTGCCAACCATTGAGCCGCTGTCCAGAAGGAAGGGTTAGTCCAAAGAGAATCAGAACTGCCAAGAGGCGTTTCTATAAATTTTTTCTCTGTAATTTTGGTAACAATTAGATATATAACGCCCCCTGCCATAAATGCGATAAGGTACCCCATCAATGATTTTTGCAGCATACCGGGAAGGCTTTTTGCCGAAAAGAAAGTCAATATTAAAAAGGTCGTACTAACAGGAATCCCTACACGAGTTACAAATAATAAGACCAAAGGTGGAAGCACATACCACCAACTTAATACATCAGGAATATTAATTTTATCCAATCGTCCATAATCAATGTCTGCACTCATCCAGCCATAAATCAACACAATGCTGAGAATACTACCAGCAAAAGCCCAAAGTACATACCAAGGGCGTTTTTCATTGGAACTCAAAAAAGTACCTAATGTTTGTATAACATCATTTCCTACTACTGAATAGGCTGCTAAAATAAAGCCGATTAGCATAGGTAATTGCGTTAGCTCCATAGATGTTTTATTATTTTATTTTTTTTTGAAAAGAAAGTATTTCTGTAAGTAATTTTATTACCTAGCAAATAAAGTGCAAAAATCTCAAAGGACTGTTAACTTAAAGTTAAGTTTATGTTAACAAATGATCTTATTAGGGCATATTTTGTTAACATAAACTTAACATTTGAAGGCGAAAGCAGAATTTTAAGGAATGGGGAACTATAGGGGCTAAATAGTCAGTTATTTAAGTATAAATATGAACATGAATTTTTAAATATGAAATTAAATCATGAGAAGAAATTACAAATTAGAAAGGCTGCAAAATGGGGAAACCATAAAAACGAGAGAAAAAGGCAATTCAATGCTGCCGCTGTTGAAATCGAATCAATATCATATGTTGGCACCAATCACTTGGCAGGAGGCGAAAGTTGGTGATATTGTTTACTGTAAGGTTGCTGGTAATTTTTACACACACCTTGTCAAAGCGGTAGACCCCCGAAAAGGCTGTCAAATTGCCAATAATAAAGGACACATCAATGGCTGGACTAGACAGGTTTATGGTAAGGTGATAGAAATATTGTAATGAGTAAAGTATATCAAAAAAATTTGACCATCATATATTAAATTTTTTCTTCATTCCAAGACGTTAATTTCCCTAAATGCCAATGTCAAAAACGTTGATCTATACTTGCTTTTCGCTGATTTCAAAATGAGAAAACAAGAATTAAAAACAGTTATTATCAAATGCATAATTCCTTAACTAACAGGTTTTTTTATTCTCAAAAAGGGTTCGACCTCGCTGGGGTCATTTGTTTGCCCAATGACCCCAGCGAGGTCAAAGTATGTTAGAAAAAAGCGAAGTGAGATTCTTTGACTCCAGCGGAATCACACCTTTTAAGGCTTGGAAAAAAATATAAACTCCTAATAATCAAAGGCTTATTGAATTAGGGCAAGTAATCAAAACAAACGAATTATTATTTCACATAATCTATCTTTCTCAATAAAAAACTAGCGAAAGACAAGCTATATGCATGTAGTCAGAGTAGTTATAAGTATTTTATTTTACATAAATCACAAAATTCCTAATTGCTAATGCTCTAAAAGCATTGAGTGTGTCAGAAAAAGAGGGATTTCGTATAACAATTATTGCCCTTAATCTTAA
>JAHDHV010000194.1 GCA_020631155.1 Bacteroidota bacterium
TATAAGTTGGTAGCAGACAAATAATCTTGGAAAAAATTAAAATCGGCGAGGCTGATGATGCCGTCACTATTGTAATCGCCAGCGTGCAAGGCGTAGAGACCAGAGCCCACTGCTTTTAATTGATTGTTGCCCATTGCTTTGTTGGGGCTATTGGTGAAATCGTAGCTCATAATATCGCTGTTGATCGAGACGGGCGTTGCACTCATTACATCCAAGTGATTGCGATGTCGAATGGTGAGGTAATAATCCTTATAGGTCGGCAAATTATAAAAATAAACGGCATCAGCCCCAATAATCAAAGGGTCAACGATGGTACCATCCTTGCGTAAAAAGGCTGCTTTTTGTTGTATAATTTGGGTCGGGTCATCGCTATCTCGCAATTCCAATAAAACCCAATCAACAACTCCAGCAGGAAAACCATTGCTAGAAGCAACATTTTCAGTACCTGTATAATTCCACGGAGCGATATTATAAGACTGTTCAATGGGCAATAAATCTTGGGTATTTAATTGTGTTTCCATAAGGCTAGTCGTATTGTTAAAACATCCTTCCAAAAGGGCTTTGGCATATAATTTAGTGGGGGGAGTGCTATTGGATGGTAATATATAAAGGGTTGTGCTACCGCCTTCTAATTCCACAAAAGTACCATCAGACTGAATGATGCCGGCCTCTTTAATGCGAACTTTTACAGGAATGGGGTCGTTATTGGATGTTTTAAAATTGGGAATAGTGATGATGCAATGAACACCACAAACATCATTTCCAGTAAAATTAATCCCTGTTAAGTCTTTTCTACCCATCGCAATATTCCATTCTCTACGATTAGGATCACTAGTTAAAACAGGATATTGAAATTTTTGTAAATCATTGGGCACTCCTAAATGAGAATTATAAATAACAGCAGGATTATTGAAAGTGCCTAATTCAAATTCTACAATAAAAGCGATGCTGTGAACATCCAATATTGGGCTATCAATCTTTCCTAAAGTTATTTTAAGACGTGCTTCATTGCCATTGGATAATACATAATCTTCTGGTACCAGATTAATATCGGAAGTCAAGTTGTTAGGGGTTTGTCTAAAATTATTGCCATTATGAGGAGGGGTATTAAGGAAATAGCGGCGCATCACAATATCTGCATCTGTAGGATTAGGAGGTAGCGGCGTTGAACCAGTATAAAAAGGTGTTTTGAAGGGTTCAATGATGCCATTTCCATTACAGTCAACGTGTTTGAAATCTACAACATCACCATTGTTGTTGGTAAAAGTATTTCCCCAAGGAGGAGCAGCTTGCGGTCCCCAATCCAATAAGCTAAGACCTGTTTCAACGCAGGGGGCAGGGCGAACTGGTGAAACAAAACCTGGGTTATTTGCCCGATAAAGCGTATCTGTTGCCCATAAAAAGGGTATTAAAATGGCATCTAAAACCCAAGGGGAAGCACTAAAAATACTATCAACACTTCCATCATTATTGACATCTCCAGACCAAACACAATCTGTATCTAAAGTAACCGTAAAGCTATCAATAGGAACACTACCACCTTGAGGAGTAGCAGTGATTAGTGCGCTTATTGCGTTGGTATCTGTAAATGTTAGACTGATTTGATTGGTATATTGGCCACTCACAATATTGGCAGCAGTGCTAGGGGTGATTGACCAAATATAACTATTCGTACCTAAAGAGATAGGCAAAGTATAGAGGTAGGTGTAAGTGGTATTGCCTGCACAAAGAAAATCACAACCAGAAATGGTATTGGGAATAATATCGCTACTAAGTGTGTCACAAGTGGCAAATTCGGAGCTATTGCCTGCTGTATCTGTTGCAGTTGCGGTAATAATGGTGCCTGCGTTTAAAGTGCTTGCAAAACTATTAATGACCCAATTGCCATTAGCATCTGTTGTGCTAGTGCCAATTAATGTTTTGCCTTGACAGGGGGCAGTGCTACAGCCTGTATTATCACTAATAAATAATTCAATATGGGTATTGGGCTGTGCTGTTCCGCTAATTTGATAGTTATTGGTAAAGCTAATGACTGGTGCTGATACTGAATTGTTGGAATTATTGTCTATAAAAATGTCACCATCATTACAGAATATTTCATTATTCAAAATTTGCACCCTTTCTGAATTATTATTAACCAATATACTATTTAGTAGGTGATATGCGATTATATTATCCCTAATCAATAAATCTGTAGTTGTATTGCTAACCAAGATAGCATGTTGATCATTTCTTAGAGCAGAAATTCCATCTATTTTTACGCCTATTTTATTGCGTTCAATGATGATATTGCTAGAAGTATTAGAACAAGTAATGCCATTGAAAGGATTATCGGCAATTAAATTATCAAGTATTTGTGCATTATTGACACCATACATAACAATACCAGAACGTCCATTACCTCTTGCTTTTGTTCCTGTAATATCAGTTCCAATATAATTATTTTGAATGAGAATATTAGTGCAGCCACCTTGTACACTAATGCCTGAGAAAGCAGTACTTGTACCAGAAGAAATGACGTTTTTATCTGAAACATTTGGACCTCCAATAGTTATATTATCACAGCCATTTAAAAAAATCCCTCTTGAATTATTAGGACGAGGGCTATTACCTGCTTGATCTAGTCCAATGATATTTTGAATCATGGTACAGTTTTGGCTGTTTAATAGGTAAATGCCATGATTTCCATTGCCAGAAATGGTGTTTCCAGTAATATTTACATTGTCACAGTTATCTAGAAAAAGTCCAAAAGAAAGATTGCCAATCGGATTATTACCATTGCTGTCTAGCCCGATGATATTACCTTCTAGGACACTATTGATCACATATTGCACAGAGAGACCTCTACTATTATTACCTGATATTGTATTATTTCGTATGATATTATTCGCTGATAAGTGACCTACATTACTATTTCTATCCATTCTAATTCCGTATTCACCGTTTGGCCGACTATTAGTACCACTTGCATCTGTTCCTATCAAACAATCTTCAACAATATTGTCAGAAGTATGCCCAAGATAAAGCCCTGATTCCGTATTTCCAGAAATTACATTATTACGAAATGTATTATTAGAAGCTAGATTTTGTGTTCTGATACCATGTTTCCAATTACCTAAAGTTGTAAAACCATCTATATCCAAGCCAATAATGCAGTTTTGAATGGTATTAAAATAAGTATTACTTAATAATATTCCAGTGCCATGATTTCCAGAAATTAGGCAGCCATCTATTAAATTATAACTAGAGCCATTTCTAAGATAAAGCCCTACGCCTGCTGCTGCTCCGGGGAAATCACGAATCACCATGCCCAAGATG
This sequence comes from Bacteroidota bacterium, assembly GCA_020631155.1. Taxonomy (GTDB): domain Bacteria; phylum Bacteroidota; class Bacteroidia; order Chitinophagales; family UBA2359; genus JAHDHV01. The sequence goes on from JAHDHV010000194.1 coordinate 3,319, forward strand.
CTAAAATAACTACCATCTACTAGAACTCCATTACTATTACCTAATAAGGTTCCATCAATGACAATATCTCCCAAAGTATAGCCATTTGTAATGCCATCAATTGTGGTATTATTCTCAGTGATAGTAGGTAGAATAGTCAAGGGTTGGATGACGAAAGGAGCAGTACCAGCAATATTAAACTCAATGGTACTAGGCACACCGTCATTATTGGAATCAATCATTGCCTGCCGCAAAGAGCCTGCCCCTGAATCATTAGTATTGGTAACGGTGTAAGTTGTTTGAGCTAGACAAGAGTAGCTAATGCTAAATAATAGGAAGAAAGAAAAAATGTAATGTTTTACCATGATAAAAAGTTTTGAATTGTTTAGTGAATGAAACTATTGTTGAAAAAAAAAGTAATTTTGGAGCTCTTAGGGCAACTGATGATAAATCATCAGTTGCCCTAAGAGCTATTAAATTTACAGTTTTGTGTTATTCAGCTAGGTACTTGGGTGAGATCATGCCAATTGCCGCTGATATTAGTAATGCTGCTGGATTAGTGAAAATCATAATATTTCCTGTAATCAGATACCAGAGGAGCATAAGCAACAAAGAAGTCAAGAGTGAAGTCGCCAAATTGGTAAGTGATGTTTTTAGAGAGGCTAATAGGAAACTAAATAGCTCCTTGATTAGAGAATACAGCCCTTTGAGTAAGCGTTTAAGCCAAGGCACCATCCATTTAATCAGCCAATGGGTTATAGTTCCCATGACAAGTATCAAGATTAAGATGTTAGGGGATTCAAATGTTTTGTCGCCCTTCCATATAACCATCAAAACTGTAGTTATGAAAAAGCTAGGGAGTAACTTTAAAAGGAGTTGTAAAACTTTTTTTATTAAGTAAAATATATTGATAAAGAAGCCTTTGATTGAGTAAAGAATAAAGCTTAATAAGCACTTCAATAAAAGGTAGATCGCATATACTCCAATTAGTCCTACAATGCTAATGACAAAAAGCATTAAAATTTTCATTTTTTTATTTTTTTTTAGTTAAGAAATTAATTATAATAGGGCTGAGTTTTTGCCCTAAAGCGAATATAAACATCTCAAAACTGCTACTTCAATAGTGAAAATCAAATTAGTAACAGATAAGTACCTATGAGATTATTAAGCCGAATAAAATAGACTTTTCGCAATATATTGATTTTTAGGTAGTTATGGATTTTAATTGTTTTTTAGTGTCTTGGGGAGTACATTTTTAGTAATGAAAAAATAACTTTGCATATGAAAGTGAAATCTGAAAAAAAATCAAAATTATTAGAGTTAATAGAAGGTTTGGAAAAAGAAGCGGATGATAAAGTATGGGATAAAATTCGACGAGATATAGTAATTTGTATGGAGATTGATTTATTTAAGTTTGAAAATAAGAAAAAAACCATTAATTTTTTTAAGCACTTATTGGGGAAAGACAGAAATACAATTTTAACTGATAAACTGATTTTTGAAGCAGCAAATAATGAGTATGGTAAAGAGTGCAAAGAAGAGTACAAAGAATACAATGAAAAAGAACACAAACTAACATTAAAAAACCTAAAAACACATTTATACAAAGTTCTAAAAGACTTTTTAGCCTTAAAAAAATACATCAAACTACAAGAAGAACAAGAAGCTGCTTATGAAAGAGATTATTTCGTTTTGGAAACTCTTCGAGAGCTAAAATTAAAATCGCTTTTTGAAAAAGATTTAAAAAAAATTCAAAATGATTACTCAAAGCAAACTGTTAAGGGAGTGGCATTTTTATTAAATGCTATTCGTTTAGAAGAGATGGTTTATCAAAAAAGCATTATACTAGGGAAACGTTCAGAAAAGACAAATTTAGAGACACTAATAAATAGAATAGAAGAACACTATCTATTATTAAAGTCAAAATATGCAGTTGCAGGTTTAACTAAAGAATATTCTACAAGTGAAAAATATGCTCATGAAAAACTGGATGCCTTAAAATTAAATGGTTTAGATAGCACATTTCGAAGCTCTAATAACTTACTACTGAAAATTTATTATGAATTATTTTTGCTTTATACGGTAAATGATCGTATTAAGAATAAGATAGAAGCTGAGAATGAAAAACAAGAACATAGCAAAAAAATATTTAAGTTGTTAATAGAAGGAGAAAAACGAAAGGAAAAAGAGGAAGAAAAGGAAAAACGAAAAGAAAAGTTAAGTCGTCAAGAATTGCGAAATGCCTATGCTGCATTATTGATTTATTTTCACCAAAAAGTAGCTAACTGGGAATTAGACTACTATTTAAAGGAAGTTTTTAATGTGTATAAACATTTAGTAGAAACTGACTATATTTTTATGAAAGATAATGGTGAAATAGATTTTAAACATTTTAAAAATATAGCTAATATCGCATCAAGTTTAAACAAGGTTGAATGGTTAGAGAAATTTATTAGAGAAAATAAGTATAAGATCAGAATAACATCAAAGGAAGAAGCAAAAAAGCGTAAAGAAATAGGAAGAAATGAACTTTTTATTGAAGTGATATTGGCTATGGCGAAAAAGGATTATGATAGAGCAGGAGAAATGTTGAATATTGGAGAAGAAGATGCTAAAGAGGAAAAAATTGAAGATAAAGACTCTAAAGAAGAATTACCTAAAAGACAGCGACCTAAATTTGATGATTTTTATGATAATGCAGACTATCGAGTATTTGAACTAAAGGTTTTTTATGAAAAGAAACATATAACTTCACTAGAATATGCATTAAAGGCTTTTAGAGATTACTTGAAAAATAATAAAATAAATATTCCTACTGATCAGTATAATGTGTATAGAAATTTTATCAACTTAGTTGAAAGTTTAAAAAATAATATGAAGTCGAGTAGTGTAAGGAAAACCATAACAAGTTTAAAAAATATGAAGGAAAAATACAAACCCATCAAAGAACACAAATGGCTACTAGAAAAAGTCGAAGAACTGGAGAAATTAAAAAAATTGCAGAAACACCCCAAAATAAACTAACAACTTGAAGCGTAAGACCTTACAATTGGTTGCTGTCCGTTGGTGGAATGCAAGCGCGTATTATGGAGTAAGCCTTGCCAAAGCCTTAAACGAATACAGTCAGCAGACAGAGGCGGTAGTCGCAGGGCGCGCCGATAGCCCACCTTTGCAAAAAGCGATGGCATGGGGAGTGCCAAGCTTTACTGAACAACTGAATTTGGAAAGTCAAAACCCTGTTCAGATTTGGAGAAATTTGCAGCAATTACGGTATTTTATCCAACAAAACAATATCACGCTGCTCAATGCTCATCGCTCGCAAGACCTTTTACATGCTGCTTTGCTCAAAAAATTTTACTTCCCCAAAATCCCCCTGATTAGAACCATTAGCGATGTGCGTAGCCCTAAAAACAATGCGATCAATTATTGGCTGCACCACAAAATGACGGACTATTTTATTTTTTCCTGCCAAAAAAGCTATGAACGCTATCAAGCGGTTTGGCCAATTTTTGAGGGTAAAAGTACTGTAATTTACAATGCTATAGACACCGATTTTTTCCATCCAACAAAGGGGGATGGTGCGAAATTTAGACAGCAATATGCAATAGCTACAGACGAATTACTGATTGGAATGATCGGTCGCTTGTCGGCGGTGAAGGGGCATAGTGTATTTCTAAAAGCTGCTGCTAAGGTTGTACATACTGCCCAAAAACTGCGTTTTGTCATTAGCGGTGAGGAGTGCGATGTGCGTTTTGAGGATTTGCAAAAAATGGCGCGAGAATGGGGGATTCCCAAGGAAAATTTGTTGTTATTGCCTCGACAAAAAGAGGTTCGCGATATGATACAAGCCTTTGATATTGCGGTTATTACGTCTACCGATTCGGAGGTTGTCAATAGGGTAGGGGCGGAATATATGGCGACTAGCAAGGCACATATCACCAGCAACGTCAATGTGCTGGGCGAAATGGTCAAGGATGGCGTAAACGGCTTAGTCGTCCCCCCTAATGATGCGGAGGCTTTGGCCAATGCGCTCGTATCCCTAATCAATCAGCCTGCACTTCGACAAAAATTGGGGGATGCCGCCCGTCAATGCATGGAGACCAAACATACTTATGCTTTTTTCGCCCAACAAACGGAGGAGGTGTATGGGAGGTTAGATGTAAGATACAAGACGTAAGATTGTAAGATGTGATTCGTGGATCAGTAGATTCGTGGATTCGTGGATCAGTAGATTCGTGGATTAGTAGATTCGTGGATTCGTGATTCGTGGATTAGTAGATTCGTGATTCGTGGATTAGTAGATTCGTGGATCAGTGGATTAGTAGATTCGTGGATTAGTAGATTCGTGGATTCGTGGATCAGTGGATTAGTAGATTCGTGGATTAGTAGATTCGTGGATCAGTAGATTCGTGATTCGTGGATTGGTAGATTCGTGATTTGTAATTGATTATCATTCGGAACGAGTAATTTCTAATTTGTAATTGTTTGATTCAACTCTGCTACCTTCTGCTTTTTGGCGGCTAACATCACTTTTCTAATGGGGGTTTTTTGGAGTTTGCTATTTATCCAGTGGATTAGGTTTAGGTAAGCTGAGGAGCTTTGCTCAAAAGGTTGGGCTAGGAGGAGGAGCAAATCAGCCTTGAATTTTTGAAATAATTTTTTGTCATTATAGGGCGCATTGATCAGCTTTCTCAAGTAACGTAAAATAAGATTTTCTACCTTGTATAATCGCTTCTTTTTCACTAAAAAACGACGTGTAGACTTGATTTCATAATGTAGTAAATCAAAATTTTGGAGTTCGTAGTGAATGAGGATATTGAGCAGTCGCGCAAAGCATAAAATATCATCAGCAGGAGAGGATTTATCTTCCAAAACTATTTTTGATACCCAATTTAATGCTTCTTTGTGATGCCCTGAGTAAAAATACAATTTGCTGATAATGAATAAAATATCTAACTTAGAGACGGTCAATAACGCTCCTTCAAACTGTTCTAAACCTGCGTTTACTTCGGGAACAAGGGCAATGCCTTCGGCAAATAGTAATTCGTTGAAATAATAATTCAATTCCAGTTGATAGCTTGTTTCAAAAATAACTGCTTTTTCTGTTGTTGTGATTTTGTTGGCAAATTGCTGTGGAATATTTCGCATTTTTTTTAAAGTTGCTTGAAATTCGGTGTAATATTCCAATTTAAGTTGGGCTTCTAGTAAGTTGTTTAAAGAAACGATATAAGGTAACAAATTATCTTCTTTATAGGCAGGATTTGCTTCAATGATCTGGACTTGGAAGATGGTGCTGTCGTATAGTTTTTTATAGTTTTCTTGTACGGCATAATAGGTGCTGTAAATTTTATAAAATCCATCTTTTGCCTTTAGAGATAGTGCTTTGTTAATGTCTTGTAATAAAGGCTCGTTTATTATTTTTTTATATATTTCCAATTCTTCTTTACTACGAGCTATCATATAATTGTAGTACAAATCAAAAGCATCGTGAGTGAGGAGTTGCATTTCGTATTTGTTTTTTATGATATTTACAATGTTGACATACTCATATCGAAAGCCTTTATTTTCATTTGTATTAGCTTTGTTATCAACAGAATAACGGCGTGTGATTTCGCGCTCTAAATTCAAAATAATAAGTAGTTGCTCATGTTTTTGGTAGGCATACGCCAGTTTTTTAGCTTTTTTAAGCAGTTGAAAACTCTTTTTATATAAACCCTTTCCATATAATATTCTTGCGGATTCAACCTGCTCATTAATTCGCGCATCTGCACTGTTAGTTGTACTATAAGCACGTAGACTTTTCAAAATGATTTGATATAAGTAATTTTTGGTGACAGAAAACTGTTTTATAAAAGCTTCATTATTAAATTTTTGTAAAATGGCTTTTTCATTATAGGTTTTTTGTGAGTCAATTGCATTAAATAATTTGACATAGTTATTGGTGTTGCGCTTGCTATGTAAGGACGCATATAGTTTGAAATAACGCTTTTCGGTTTGTTTGAGCGATTTGATTAATTGGAAAAGATCGTCAGAAATGGTCATGTTGGTGATTTTTGATTTGTAGAGATAATTCATGAATTGCATCTACAACATGAATTATCTCTATTATATGAGTTATCTCTACAGAAATAGTCTTTACATTTGAAGAATTTTAAGGTAAAGTTATATAAGTAATATAACCCAGTTACTCAACAATGGTTTTGGCTAAAAGGGGGGATAATTGTACATATACTTGGCCACCACTGTTTAGGGCACTAAATAGACAAAATAGGACAGTGTGTATAGTTTTCTGGACAGTATGCAAACAATAGTTGTATTGAACAGAAAAAAAAGCTCAATAAAAGATGGTAAAACACTGTAAGTTAAGATTGTAGAATTGAGTGTTTTGGTTTATGTTATGACTGCATATAATACAAATAAGGGTGGGATTTTTTACTTAAATAGCAGTTTTTGTACAATGATATTGCAAAAAAACGAAATGCAATTTGTTAATATTGTACACACAAAGTTAACAACTTTGCCAAAAGTATACAATTTTACTATAATATACAGCTAAAATCAGTATTTTTTTAAAAAAAAAGTAGCTCTAATAACATTTTTTTTGAAAAAACAAAGCTTTTCGACAAAAAAAATACTTTTGGCAAGCTTTTTGGTGTTCACGATGCCGTAAATTATTTACATCACTAACAAACATCTGTTAGTTTTTAAACTCAAATTTATAGTTCACTTACTTTATACTAACTTTACTTTACAGACACTAAAGAAAAATAACAAAGTACTCTATCAGAAAAAACCATAGGTAGCAAATTTTCCCAGAACCTTAACTATACTATACTACATCCCTTGCCTGTGCAATTTTCTGCCAGTACAATTCTATGTGCTTTCTATGTTTAAAAATCCCAAATTTTTCCCAACCGTTATTTCCTTCATTGTCTGATACTACTTTACTTCTCATTTTTTTTTTGAACCAAACCCTAAAAATTAAACCAAGATGAGAAAAGTAAAAAGTACTTTATTTCAAACTTTTTTGCCTATTTTTACATGTATTATCGTTTTAACTACTTTATTTGCCTTCACACCAGCACTAAAAAGCACTGTTGTCACAGATGCAAGTTTACAAAGTAAATTGATGCAAGCCCCTAATCAGATTACCTATAAAGGTGATGTATATACTTTAGATGCTTATGCATGGCGAAACTATATGCCCCCTGTAACGCCAGAAGGTCGTCCTATGAGTATTAGCACTAAACTGATCCACACAGGTAATCAAGCAGTTCCAAAAACCATTACCATAGGTAAATTGTATGCGATTCAGGGTAATGATATTTGGATTTCTGATTATGATATGGTGAAAGCAACCCGTTTTCCTTCCTCTATCGAAAAAAC
>JAHDHV010000195.1 GCA_020631155.1 Bacteroidota bacterium
CTTAGTAGTCAGTCAAGATAAAATTGACGATTGCTTTTGGCGTTTTTTGCTCCAAGCTCTAAAAAATTCTAAAAGTCTAAAAGTCTAAAAATCTAAAAATCCAAAAACCTAGAAAGACATGAAATTCCAAATTAATTCACAACCCAAAACGCCCCTACTCCCACCCCATATTGATTATAAGGGGTTTATCGTGCTGGTAATCTGCTTGTTTTTAACCAACCTGCTCACTTATCATGCAGTGCAAGAGCAGCCCAGTTTCTTTTATAGTAAAAAAAATAAAGGCTTGTACCTCATCAATCAAGCAAAGCCTTATGTCTACAACCTAAAGGCATTTGAACGAAAGGTACGACAAGTCAGCCAAAAATTGAGTATTCCGCCTGAGTGGTTGATGGCTGTGATGCATTCCGAATCGCGCTTTGATGCCACTGCTGCTAATCACAAAGGTAGCGGCGCAACAGGACTCATCCAATGGATGCCTGCTACAGCTAAAGATTTTAAGCTGACCACTACCAAACTACGCAATATGAATCATGTGGAGCAGATGGATTATGTTTATGCCTATTTGAACGCCAAACGCAAGGCACATAACAGAGCTTACGAAACGCTTACTGATTTATATTTAGCCATTTTGTATCCTAGAGCTATTGGCGAAGATTATTGTTATACGCTGTATGCGGAGCCTTCCAAAGCTTATACGATGAACATAGGCTTGGATAAAAATAAGGATGGGCGTGTAACTATACAGGATATTGACAAGCATTTGCGAAAATTGTATCCGACAGCTTATCATGTGGCACAAAAACAGCCGATGTATGCCAAATTTTTGCCTTTTATTGGAGAAGGTTGGATGAAGTAAATTTTTTATCGGGAAATGCAGTAACAATAAAATTCAAAATTGTTGCTGCATTTTTTGTAGGAATAAAAACTTTGAAATACAAAGCAGAGTAGGGGGGCTGAAATTTTTTTGGCTAAAAAATGATTTTGTTTTACATAAGTAATTCTACAATAATAAGACAAAAAACATAGGCAGTGCTACAATGAGGCGTTTCAAAAACTGGTGATGCCCCCGGTTTTATGGTATGTTTCATTATTATCCTAACGCTTTACCGCTAAACTAAAATTGATATTTAGCTATTTAGACTTTTGGATTTTTAGCTGTTAGAAATTAGTGATTAGAGAGCAGAAATTGGAAATTATTTTTTGAACTTTCTTGTAGCTATCAATTTTTAATTGTTAATTATTTATAAGAATTTTAACGACTAAAGCCGTCTTTACACAACTCATTCAAAAAGAAACTAAAAAGCCCAAAAACAAATCACGAATCTACTAATCACGAATCCACGAGCTGTTAAAATAGCTACAAACTGTTTGGTGGAAAAGCACAGTATTTGAAACATACCTAGTCATCAAATTACATAAAGTATACTTTTTTTAATAAAATCGAAAGTAAATATTGTTTTTTATACATTTATTTTGTACATTATTCAAAAATAACTACACAAGGCAATTACTGATTCCAAGTACGCTCTTTTGCGTGCAAAATTGATTATATATTGGCACCTTTTTTGTCATATTTTAGTCAATTAACTCATTCATTACTAACTTGATGCATAAACCCAATATATGTTCCACAATTACCAGTATATTGTCACCTATACTTTATATGGTGTATTGTTTGGTTGCTGCTTTCCAATTTTAGCAACCATATTAGAGTTGAGTGTTCAACAGATTTCTGTCAATTTTCAAAATATACTTCAGCTCCACCAAAATAGTGCGTTATTGATGATTATTGATACGGCACCTATCTTTTTAGGTTTTTTTGCATTTTTGATTGGGTTAAAAGGGCATCAATTATTGCAAACCGAAAGACAGTTAAGGGATTTCTCAGTAAAAACAGCACAAAATCAGTTAACTGTAGAAGTGGAAAAAAATAAAGCGATACTGGAAAGTTGCAATGATGCTGTTTTGAGTATCAATGAATTAGGAATTGTTGATTTTTTCAATCCTGCTGCGGAAAAACTATGGGGCTATACAGAAACCGAAGTGATAGGACAACATTATTCTAAATTACTTTCCTTAGAGCATCTGCAAGTATTTGAACGTTCAGACATACCTATAAGCAGTGAAATAAACCTAAATTCATCTTCTACAGGTCGAGAATTATTAATTAACCGAAAAAATGGTACAGCGATTCCAGTGTTGGTAACATTGAGTAGGGTTCTTTTTGAGGACAAAATTGTGGTGACTGCTTTTTTGAAAAATATGAGTCAACGAAAGAAATTGGAGGAAGAACAAAAGCAATTTTTAAATAAAATACAACAAAAAAATAAAGAATTAGACCGTTTTGCATCTGTAGTATCGCACGATTTAAAAACGCCCTTGCGTGGCATTAGTAGCCTCACTCACTGGATAGAAAGGGATTTGAATGGTTCTGCACCAAAAAATGTGAAAGAAAATATACAATTGCTTAAAGGGCAAGTTAGTAGAATGGACCAATTGATTCAAAGTATTTTGGAGTATTCTCGTATTGGCAAGGCAAAAGTAAGACCTGAATTGGTAGATGTTGAGGAAATGGTTCAAGAAATTGTGCAGGCAGTTAACGCTCCAGAATTGTTTACTTTTGATATTTCGACTAATCTACCAGCTTTTGTAACGGAAAGGGTATTGCTTTACCAAATATTTTCTAACCTGATTAGTAATGCTGTAAAACATCACGATCGAGAAATAGGACATATTACTGTTGACTGCAATTTTTTAGCAGCAGAGCATTTGTATCAATTTTGGGTAAAAGATGACGGTCCAGGTATTGACCCAAAATATCAAGAACAAATCTTTGAAATTTTTCAAACGCTTGAGTCAAAATATCAAACCAATAATACAGGTGTGGGATTGGCAATTATCAAAAAAATTGTTACAGAAAAGGGCGGCACCATTCGCCTTATTTCTGCACTTGGCACAGGTGCTACTTTTATTTTTACTTGGCCTTCATAAGAGTAGACTTGAGACTTGAGGCAATGAACAAACGAACTATCAATAGTTTATGCCCAACTCAATTGTTGTTTCATTTTGTTGGTATGTTTCATTTTCTTACTAACACTTTATTTCTAAAATTGCCTTTTGGATATTTAGACTTTTGGCTTTTTAGCTTTTAGAAATTAGCGACTAGAGATCAGAAATTAGATTTCCTCCTGAGCTTTTTTATGTATAAAATAATGATTGCTAATTGTTTACAAAAAATACAAAGGCTAAAGTAGTCGTTACAGAACTCATTCAAAAAGAAGCTAAAAACCTCATAAACGAATCACTACCCACGAATCTACGAACTGTCAAAATAAGCAAAAACTGTTTGGTTGAAAAGTATGACATTTGAAACATAAGTACCTAGACAAAATTAATGTTACAATAGTAAAAGACTAAATTCCTCATTTCTAATACCTACGGCGAGGCTTTTCAACGAAATACAAGGCAAAATAACAAAGGCAACTGGTTCAACTTATTATTGTAGAATTACTAATCGCTAAATTCTAATAACTATTTTCTCACTATCTACCTCACCCAAATTTTCTTAGTCACAGCATTATCTTCTCCTTTAATGCTACACAAATACATTCCCTGCCGTAATTTTGTTGCCTGTATGTCAAGGGAATAGACTCCTGATGTTTGATGTTCATGTACCAATACATCTAGCAATTTTCCTTCAATATTGTGTAGTGAAATCTTAACTTCCTGTGGTTTTGCAAGGGCATAATTCAAATGGTAAACGGTTTGAACAGGGTTTGGATAATTGGCTAAAACAATTAAACTTTGAGCAAGCCCCTGCCCCGGCTGCTGGTCTACTCCTACAACAACCTGTGGAGGATGTTGTGGTGCTGGTATTGCATTGACTAAAGAAGGCATCGCAGTAGTTGTTTTTTGTAAAAAATTTGCTCCCTTCATGGTATACCAAGAATGTTGTTGATACTCCCCTGTTGTTGGCTCACTTTTACTATCTACCCAATACCAGTCACCTTGCGCTTTATTCTGCCCTAAATCTAAAATTATATAGCCATGATTTCTTAAATCAACAAATTTACCATGCATATTAATAGCTAACGCTAATTCCCCAATAAGGTCAGGTGGTAAAGGTAAATCCTCAATATTGCTTTCATCCAAATTATTAGAACTTACACTTGCCGCGACCATTTCCACAGCTACCGCCCCTGCCCCATTTTCGGGATCATACTGTCCCGTTGTAGGAGTTATGGTTACATCGGCCGCAATACCAACATGCACATCTCCTGTTAAAAATACGATATTGTTGATGTTCAAACTGTCTATATAGTGCACAATTTTAGCGCGCTCCGCAGGGTAGCCATCCCATGAATCTAGCTCATTCAACACCCCTGCCGTTTCTATGGGCGAAAAGACCACCTGATTGCCAATTACCTTCCATTGCGCTGTAGATTCGGTTAATTGTTGTTGCAGCCAATCAAATTGTGCTTGCCCTAAAATGCTGCGATTGGGATCGTTAAAAGCGGGGTCTGCTTCGCTACTGACCTGCTGATCGCGACCTTCCAAACGAGTATCTAACATAACAATATCTAGCAAATCGCCATAAGAAAATTGACGATAAATTCGCTGTGGATTGTTCATATCTTCTTGCTCTCGAATCGGCATCCACTCGAAGTAAGCCTGCTTTGCAAGCTGTTTTCGCACTGCCCAAGTACCCTCATCTGCATTGTGATTAGAAGCCCCATTTTGCCATGAATTATTCGCTGATTCGTGGTCATCCCAAACCGAAATAAAGGCATACTGTTGATGTAAACGGCGCAAATTTTCATCCAATTTATACAGCCCATGCCGCAAACGATAATCCCCCAAATTAATCACCTCATGCATCGGTTCATGGCGGCGCAAGGTATCATTTTCACCATTCCCCCAGCCATATTCATATATATAATCGCCTAAGTGTAAAACAGCTTCCAAGTCGTTGCGCTCGGCTATCCGTCCATAGGCGTTGAAATAGCCATGCTGATAATTACTGCACGATACAACCGCAAAACGCATTCGGTCTCGCTTGCCTGTTGCTGCTGTTTTAGTGCGTCCAATTAATGAGCTTTTTCCTAAAGCAGAAAAGTAATAATAGTAAGTGGTATTGGGTTCTAAATTCTGCACATCCACCTTCACTGTATAATCTCGCTCCTCGCTGGTCAAAAACTCACCTGTCTGTACTATATTTGTAAAAGTGGTATCTGTTGCCATAGCCCATTTCACTGTCACTTCATCCAGTTCAAACTGTGGAGTTATACGCGTCCAGATGATTACGGCTGTAGGTAAAGGATCGCCCGATGCAACACCATGATAAAACGGAGCTAACTCCTTTTGAAAAGCCATTTCCCCATGCTTACTGGCTGCGGTTCGCATATGACTGGTCAAAGCTACATTTACTAAAGTAGGGGTTACTGGCAGTAGTGGGACAGCTTCTTGTTTTTTAGAATTATTTGCTACATCTACAATTTCCATTTTCTCTCTTTCCACCTCTTCATAAGGCAGTCTAAGCGGCTCTTTCATTGCATCTAAAGAAGTTTGTACCTCTTCCTCATCTACCAAATCATCCTCATAATACTCCAACCATAATTCTATTTCTTTAACATCTTGTTGTAATTCTACTGTTGATTGTGCATATACAATTTGCACACAGCTAAACAGCAGTAGTAAACAGCAAGTGGTCAAAAATTTTATATAGTATATGCAGTAACACATTTTAAAATATGTTTTTTCTTTAAAATTTAAAATATAAGACAGGGAATTTTAAGACAATTGAAAGTATATTCTTGCTATTCGCTGATTTTATTTTGCAAAAAATAAGACTTGTTTCAAAATACTAAATCTTATACTAAAAAAGCAAATTTAAGTATGTTTTTACAAAAAAAAAATATATAAAATAGGATAAAAGTCTTTTTTTATGCAAATATTATTTTTTATAAAAATTACTTAAATGCCTTTTTTCTTATTCTGGAACAAGTCTATAGATTCGTAAAAATAATAATTCGTTTGTTTTAATTACTTGAGCTAATCCACTAAGTTTTTGATTTTCAGGAGTTTATGATTTTTTCCAAACCTTAAAAGGTGTGACCCCGCTGAGGTCAAAGAAGTTCCCTTTATTTTTCTCTAACCTACTTTGACCCTGCTAGGAGCATTTTACTTCTCCAATGACCGCAGAGTAGTCAAAGTATGTTAGCTAAATATTTAACCTAATCACACGACCCCAGTGGGGTCGAAGCCTTTTGAAAAACATAAACAACTGTCAATTAATGAATTATGCATTTAATGATAGCTATTTTAAATTCTTGTTTTCTCATTTTGAAACCAGCGAAAGTCAAGTATATTGAATACTTATCCAAAAATCGGTATGTTCCATTATCTTCCTAACACTTTGTTTCTAAAATTACTATTTAGCTGTTGAGACTTTTAGATTTTTAACGGTTAGAAGTTAGCTATTAGAGATCAGAAATTAGTACAAATGAGTTATTTTTCAACTTAAAACATCTATAAAAAAAATGATAGTTAGGTACTTATAGCACAGCAATAGTTAATGCCTTTGTTACAAAACTCACCAAAAAAGAAATTACAAAGTCCGAGAACGAGTCACTAATCTACTAATCACGAATCCGCGAGCTATCAAGTAAGCACAAACTGTTTGGTTGCAACATACAGTATTTGAAACATACTCAAAAATCTACTCATAACACATAGCTTTTTTCATGACTATGTTCTGACAAAATACGGTTTTTTAGGCAGTATTTTAAGTTTTTTCCACTTTATGCCCTAACTTGCTTTCATCAAGGCAAGATTTTAGTGTTTAATTAGCTTAAAAATTGGTGGTTAGTGAGTAGAAATTGCAGCACTCTAATTAGGTTGGTTGGAAATTAGTGGTTAGTGAGTAGAAATTGTAGAACAAAGAAGTGTTGAAGTTCGTCAGCAAAGAAGTAGTGAAGTTAGAGGCTGTCTTGAATTCATCCTTTGGCTTAAAAAATGCATCTTTTCCCCCCAAATTTCGCCTTTTTATAAAGCTAAGTACTACACAATAAGTACTTAGACACAGCTATTCCCAAGATGAGAATTAAGCTAAAGTATTGATAACTATATCAAAATACATATAGAATATTTAATTTACTAAAATATACTATTGATAATCAATGAGTTACATACATTTTACTATTCATTATTCTTGACGTAACTCCTTGACTATCAGCGCATTAAGTCCATCTTGGGAATTACTGACTTAGACATGACACATGAGATATTCAACTCACAGTCAATGACTTATAACAAATCTAATAGTTGTTTAATTTTGTCTAGCTACTTAATTAAACAATGATGCTCTTTTTTTTGTGCACAATTAATTAGTGTTTTGCACTTAATTCCTAACTACTCATTTCTAATACTACAATATCACCCCATCTTTCATAACTAATTTTCGATCTGCCATATTTGCAAGGGTTTCATTATGGGTAACAATGACAAAAGTTTGTTCAAATTGCTGGCGAAGATCAAAAAAAAGTTGATGTAAGTCGTTGGAGGTATCCGAATCCAAATTGCCAGAAGGTTCATCAGCAAGTACAACCTTTGGGCGGTTAATCAAAGCGCGAGCGACTGCTACCCGTTGCTGCTCTCCCCCTGACAGCTCTGACGGTTTGTGTTCCATACGTTTAGCAAGTCCTAAAAAATCTAGCAATTGTTTGGCTTCTTTAATCACACTGCGTTCATTTCGTTTCATCAAATAGGCGGGAATGCACACATTTTCAAGGGCAGTAAATTCGGGCAGTAGATGATGAAATTGGAACACAAAACCAATATTTTGATTCCGAAACTTTGCTAACTGCCTGTCGGTCAATTTATTAATCATCGAATCAGCAATAACAACTTCCCCCCCATCAGGTCGGTCTAGTGTTCCCAAAATATGCAACAAAGTACTTTTTCCTGCCCCTGATGCCCCAACAATGGAAACAACCTCTCCTTTTTCAATAGCAATATCTACGCCCTTTAATACTTGTAAAGTTCCGTAAGATTTTGTAATATTTGTTCCTTTTATCATAAAAATACAGCATTTGCAATTTATTAGAAAAGGTATGTTTCATTATCATCCTAACACTTTGCCGCTAAAATTGATATTTAGCTATTTGGATTTTTGGCGGTTAGAAATTAGTCATGACAAATTACTTTTTGACTTTTTTTTAATAGACCTTTTTTTTAAATATTTGGTATTATAACAGTTTTAACTGTTGTTACACAAACCATTCAAAAAGAAATCAACTATCAAAAAAGTGCCGAAGTACGAATCACTCATCTACTAATCACAAATCCACGGGCTATTAAAATAGTTACAAACTGCTTGGTCGAAAAGCACAGTATTTGAAACATACCTTAGAAAAAGCGTAAAATACATAAAAATCAACAGTCTATGAAAAAGGAAGGGGAACAAAGCACAAGACAGGATAAAAAAATAGGGAGACAAGGCTATAGCTCTCAAATAATGGCTTTGTTTTTCCTAGTTTTTTTTACAGCAATAACTTTTTATCCTTCTTTACACAATGGATTTACCAATTGGGATGATGCTATTTATGTCATTAACAATCCTTATATTAAAAAGTTAAGCTTAGAAAATATTCAGCATATTTTTACAGAAGCGGTCAGTAATAATTATAATCCCCTAACTATATTAAGCTTTGCATTAGAGAGAAATTTACTTGGCAATAGTCCCAAAATTTATCATACAACCAATCTTATTTTACATATATTTTGTAGCATTTCAGTATTTTGGTTAGCCCAACTGTTAGGCTTACGTTTATTTGGTGCCGTACTATTAGCATTTTTATTTAGCATACACCCTCTACGAGTTGAATCGGTCGCATGGATAACTGAACGCAAAGATGTTTTGTTTGCTTTTTTCTACTTAGCCGCTATCATTAGTTATATTTTTTATAGTAAAAAAGAAAAAAATAAATTCTTTTTTTATTATATAACACTCATTTTATTTATATTATCATTGTTAGCTAAAATTCAAGCAGTTGCCTTGCCATTGACTTTGTTGGTCATTGACATTTACTTTGCAAGAAAAATTTCTTGGACAAAAAAAATAACAGAAAAAATTCCCTTCTTTACCTTATCTTTGATAACTGGTTTAGTGGGCTTGTATTTTTTAGAAGATACCTTGGATGTAACACAAAATTTTGCTTTCTATGAACGTTTTTTGTTGGGGAGTTATGCTCTTTTGGTTTATCTCTATAAATTATTTATTCCGTTTCCATTATCGGCTTACTATCCTTATCCAGACAAAATAAACAATTGGTTACCAATAATTTATTATACGACTCCCCTTTTTATCTTTTTATTCACTTACCTTATTTATCGTTCTAAAAAATATCGCAAAGCACTAGTATTTGGTAGTCTTTTTTTTCTAGTAAATATTGTTTTTGTTTTGCAAATTGTTCAAGCGGGCGAAGCATTTTTAGCCGATCGTTTTACTTATATTCCTTACATTGGTTTATGTTTTATCATCGCATTTATTGGAGAGAAGTTTTTCTATCAAAAACATTTTTCTAAATACATTTTAATTGTTATTACAAGCCTTTATATAGTAGGATTAGCTTATTTAACTCATCAACAATGTAAAGTTTGGTACAATAGTGAAACTCTTTGGAGTCATGTTATTCAACAATACCCTGAACAAGTGTCAGTTGCTTATAATAATCGCGGAAATTTTTACCGGCAACAAGGACAAACCGCCCAAGCATTAACTGATTATAATAAAGCCATTTCCTTAGATTTCAACTATCATTTAGCTTATGTCAACCGCGGAAATATACATTATGACAATAAAAAATATGACAAAGCCTATGCAGATTATCATAAAGCTTTAAAACTAAAAGCAAACAATACTGAAGCCTTAAATAACTTAGCAGCTATTTATTTTCAAAAAGGACATTATAAAGAATGTATTAATTATGCGAGCAAAGCCATTGATTTAAATAAAAATTATACTGATGCCTATAGAAATCGAGCTGTTGCCTATGCAGTGCAAAAGCAATTTGCTAAGGCTAAACAAGACTACGATCAATATTTACGGCTACAAGCAAATGATTTTCAGGTACTACATTGGCGAGGTATTGCTCATCGAGAAATAGGAAATTTGCAGGCTTCTGTCAAAGATTTTGAGCAGGTTTTGCGTCTAAATCCTAATTATGCCGCAGCACATTTAGAATTGTCTTATACTTATCATGCACTTAAACAGTGGAATTTGGCTCTTAAGAATGTCCAAAAAGCCATACAATTAGGTGAACAAGTGAAAGAGGATTATTTATTTTTTTTAGAAAAGAAATTAAGTGCCAAGCACTAATTAATTGTGCACAATTTTATTCTAAAGTATTGACTTTCATTGGCTTAATCAAACAACGAGTCCCGTTTAATTATTGTGTAGTACTTAAAATAAAAGACGATCACAACTTATTCATATTCTTTTTACCTTCACAATTTGCATTTAAACATTCTCCATAAAAATTAAGAGAATGTTTGGCAATTTTAAAATTAAAAATTTCTTCAACCATTTTTTGAATATTTCGCA
>JAHDHV010000196.1 GCA_020631155.1 Bacteroidota bacterium
ATGCGGAGGGCAATTGTAGGGTGATTTCGGGTAGCGGTTCGTAGAGGTGGGGGATGTGATAGGCGCGGTATTGGGGACTATTACCACTTACTTGCCATACTGTTTGACCCTCTGGAGTTACTTCTAAGATATGACCAACAGTGCCACTACAAATAAGAATATTATTATTAGGAAGCTTGTAGGAACTACCCACAGCAAAACTAAATAGGTTTTGAGGTAAATCATATACCCAGTTTACAGATGCAGTTTGGGCTATAGGGTCAGTATCTAATATCAATGCCCTGCTTCTAGGGCGTGTTGTTTTACCATTATCAAATAGAATGTACTGATTAGGTGCGATAGGAAATACAGAGTGTTGACCTAGAAACAAGGCTTCTTCCCCCATTTGTAACGAACCATCTCTACCCATTATCCACATTACTTCACCTGTTTCTTTACTAATCTTACAAACCTGATCATGTGTATGAAAAGAAATCAAGTAATTCCCATCAAAATCCTCACTTAAAGCATTGGCATGTAGCCAGTCTTCGGAATTATCACCATATGGATTTGTCCAAAAGCCTAATTCGCCAACATAGTCCTCTAGAGCAAAGTTATTAAATAGTGACCAATTCAATAATTCTTCACCTGTTTGGTCATACAAAACAATCGCATCTGCTACTAATAGCGTATTTTCTTTTCCACCAACATTTGTTCGGTCAACAGTTTGGGTGTCAGTGGCTAAAAATAAGATTTCATTTTGAGCGGTTTTCATAATATCATGATGAACAATGTGCGAGTGTTCAATATCAAGCAGATGGTGTCCATATAAATCTAACTCTATAATATGCCCTTTTTCCAATGTATTATCCTCAAATTCATTCCACAAAAGCGTGTGATTATTGGTTAAAGAGAAGGCACCCACAAAAACGCCTGTTGGCTTTTGATACCAAACAATTCTACCCTGCCTATCAAGGATTAAAAAAAGCAAAGTTCCATCTAAAAACGCTAGTTGATTGGTGAGAATATAATCTTGGATAGCCATATTTGGGGTATCAGGTAGTAGTAGCTCAAAGCTGGGAAAGTCATCTGGTAAAGCCTCTGTAAGAAAGCTTTGAATAGCTGACTCAACTACAGCAGTTTCATTAAATGCTATAATGTTGTAGTAATACGTAGTTTTTTCCAAAAGCCCAATTAAAGTTAGCTGATGGGTTAGTTCAGATTTGCTAATATTGGAATAGTGTGAAATGGTGTCCCCGTTATTTATATGGTAATATTTAATGTAGCAATTCGCAGATTCATCGGTTTCAAATTGCACATCATATCTTAGAATATTATTGTCTTGTTGTTGTATTGAGGTTTGATTAACTTCTAAGGCAAAACAAGAATAGGGGGCTATGCTGCTATATAATAAAAAAAAAAACTAGCTATTGTTTTGGTAATATTTTTCATATTTTAATTTTTAAAACTCTCATAATGATTTTGTTACACAATTAAGTGATGTTTTAAAGTAATAATCAAGACAAGCTCTAAGGTGTTTCACCAATAACTTCCATATGTCCAGGTATGTTATTTAATGTATGTGTTTTGTCGTTAATGTTTATTTGAACTTCTGCAAAGAAAAGTTTTTCAAGAGGATCAAAACTTTCGTTATTATACTTTGTATTTGGATAAGCACTTTTATAAATATTTGTGAAAGTTGGTTTGATGATAATTTGTCCACCTTGTTTTAGATGTATAGTTACAATATTGGTTTTTCTATCTATTTGATTAATAATATATTCTTTATTGTTAAAACTCACTATTCCATCCCTATAATCATTAGGTTTAGTATAATCTTTATAATGAAGACCTATCAATGAAAGTCCCTGTCCTTTTAGAAATATGTAAGTTTCATATTCCCACCACTTTTGTTTTAAAGGATCGGCACTACATATTTCTTTCATAATAAAACAATCGTACTTTTTTCCATCAACATATAATTTACCATCAATAACTCTATCTGAGCCTATAAAAGTATCAATGAATGTACAACTGCCTGATTGTGTTTTATTGAATTCTGTTATTAATTGATTGGAATAATCATATTCAATACGAAAGTTTGGTGTTTGAAAACCTTGCTCACCTACTATAATATCATTATTGCCAGAGTAATTTAAAATATCCTCATTTTTTTTAAATACGTAATCAAGCACTTTGTAGTCTACAGCTAATATTTTTTGGTCAACAGTATAAAATAAACTAACATAACCGATAAATTTTTGTTTTTCAGGGTGAGGAATAAGTGCCCAAATCAAGTTCCATGTTACCCAGTTTTTAGGTACAGGTTTATCAGTAGATGGAGGGGGGACTTCTGATGTTTTACAACAAAAGAGAAAGGTAATGATGGTTAATAATATTGTTAGGTGCTTTTTTGATGTTCTCAATGTGAAGTTTATTTTATATTAAGTAATTGATTGGAGTATACTTTGTGCACTTGTGAATAGAGATTCAATTAGGTGAATATTGGTTAATAAAATGCGTCTATCTGTGTCTAAATGATACCATCCATAAACAACTAAAGCAAGACAAATAATGCCAAATATAAAGTGCATATAATATAGAAGATTACTTTTGGTATTTAATGCTTTCTTAAAAGATGATATAAATAAAAGTGTAAAGGGAATAAATAAAAAAGAATAGAATCCAATAAATATCCAATAGTTTGTTTTATATAAAAGCAGAAAACTGATATTTAATAAATATTGATAGTAAAGTGTGTATATGATTGATGTACTTAAAATGCTAATAAAGATGGAATTTATAATGCTAGTGTTAAAGTATTTATTAAATAAAAAAGTGTAACTGCTCAAAATTATAGGTATCACTATTAACATTCCTATTGGTAAGAAATTATTTTCCACTAAAAAGAATGGTATATATTTGAAAATAGGAACTGTAATCATTTGAGGGCCATCTAGCAACCAACTTAATAGAGCAACTAAAGGGTAAACTAGCCATATAAAGGTAGAATACCAATAAACCTTTTCTATAGCCTCGTCCGATACTATTTGTTTACCAATAACTTTCAGAAAAAGTACACTTAAACCGACAATACCAAAATACAAGACATAAATGTAAACAATTCCATTGAATGTTATTAGAGTAAACATTTTCCAGTTCTGGTAGTAGGGCAACCACACATAATCTGCTATACCACGTAATATAGCAAAGAAGAATAGAATTATAATGATTAATAGATGCTTTTCTCTAGGCATTAGTTTTTGTATAGAGCTAAAGGTAGACATTTTGGGAAGTATTAGATGAAAAAATAAGTGATTAAAAAAGCCATGCTTCCCTCAAAAATAACCATCCAAATGATACTTTTGTAAAGCAAATTTAATTTTTGGGGGATAAATAAAAAAAAGAAAGCAACCACCAACATCGTTGATAGAATAAAAATACTTAAATAAATAGAGAGTGGTGCAATAATTGGCAATAAAAAGATCAGTAAAAGATTAAGTAATAATCCTGATATGGAAAGTAAAAAGAGTTTAGAACTTCCCAATTGCGCCATCCAATTATCACTTTTATAGGTGACATCACCCTCTACATCCTCTATATCTTTCAATGGAATAACACTCAAGCAATAGCCAAATAGAATCAGAAAACAAGGAATAGCAGTTCTATCATCAGTATGCATTAAATAGGATAAACTGATTGGAATGGTCAATAATAAGCTTGTTGTAAAGGTAGCTCCAAACTTATTTTTTTTTAGGCGAATGGGCTCAGTTGAATAGAGCAAACCAATGATTGGTAATAGTAGAAATAGACCTAAAGTGAGTAAATTTTTATAAATGAAAAAAGGGTAAATAATGGATAAAACCAATAGGCTTACAGCGTAATAAAAAGCAGATTGGGGGCTAATAAGACCTGCTGGAATAGGACGGTTGGGCTTATTTATTTGATCTATTTTCCAATCTGCCCAAGAATTGTAGCTATAAATAAAATTTACCGAAATACCTGCTACCAATAGGGCAACCACAAGGCTCATTACAGAAAAATTATTGGCTACGGTCGCGCCTACTAGGTACGATAAAAAGGTGATTAAAAACGCATCTATGCGATAGAGTCGTAAGTAATTAAGGATCATGGATAGATTTTATGGATTTTATGGGTAATTAAGCGAGCTAATAAAATAGGAGGTGTTAGGAATAGCAAATAGTATACATATATTCCCAAGAACATGTTAAAGAAATTTTTTAGGAAATTGACATTAGAAATTTTTGTAAAAACTTTGTATTGCCAGTAGCCTACTTCTGAGAAAAAAGCTTCTACCAACCAACATGAAGTAACTAATGCTAGATACAATAGAATATTTACAATGTTTTTGGTCAACTTTTTATACCCTCCCATAAGCTTGTAGGCATATCTTAGAATATAGTTCAACACACATGCATAAATACCAGCAAGCAATAAGATAGCAACAGAAAAATCGAAGCCGGGGAATCTGCACAATGATATAGGGTAAAATGCTCCATACTGTTGAAATAGTGGTAGGGGACTAAGTTCATTAACAATCTCACCTGCTAGGGAGGTGTAAAGAGAAAATGCCAAAATAATCAACGTTTCAATCGCTATAGTATGATGTTTTCGCAACGCATTTAAGCCTATATAAAGCCAAGTACTAATAATAATTATTTCAATGATATAAGAAATCATAGGTCAATTAATTTGCTGAGTTAGTTTTTTACCCTGAAAACCACTAATGTATCGTTTTCCACTACTTTGGTCAATAATTTGGAAGTACGCAATTGGTCTAACCACTTTTTTTCATCCTCATAAACAACCATATGCTTGTGGAAAATGATGTGATCAATAGCATATTCCCTTTGCAAACCCACTAAATCCATGCGCTTATCATTGGTCTCTAACATTTGTTGTAGCTTTAAACGAGATTGCGGATAGTAACCATTTGAACCATTGACAATATTTTGTTTATGATAGGTTTGCCAATTCATGTATATGATTTCCCTATTGTATTCAAATAAGGATTCATCCCCTTTTCCTAAACTTACACCGGGATTAGAAGGTAATTCTAATAGGGTATTTTGAGCAGGTTTATCAAATAAAGTATTGTAAATAACGGGTGGTTTGATGTATTGCTGGGCAGTAAATCCATGAAAAGGAACTGGAATATTTTCTACAAAAAAGAAAAATAATAAACCAATGCCAATAGTAGTTTTCCATGCCTGTTTTGCAGTTAACTTTTGACTGAACTTCACAAAACCAATACTTGCAAAAATACTAATCATTAATAAAAAGACAAAAAAACCACGTACAGGTACTCGAAATAAATCAAAGAAGGGAAGGTATTTGTAACATAGAAAAAAGGGGGCAGGGTAAAGGCTTTGCCCAATTAACAGAACAGGGCCTAAGCTTAAAAAAAAGCCAACCACACCAATGATAAGCAATTCTTTTTTTAGAGGAGGTGAGGCTTTGAGTATGCCTATAAACGCAAGTAGATAAATGAGCCATCCAATATTGGCGCAGGTACGGATACTAATAAATAAAAAGTCTTCCTGTAGTTCAGGGTGTTGTCCCTGCATCAGCCAATCATGTGTGTTTTGCTTTATGGCTAGACCATATTTTTCTGATAGTTGTAAACCTATCATTCTAATATCCTCTACAAGTACAGCTTGATAGGGATATAATAGATTATTAGGAAGGGAACGCAATAAATCGTTGGGACTTAGGCTCTTAACTGATGCTATAAAAGTGTTGGGGTGAGGATTGTAAAAACTTTTTTGTGCCATTGTCAGGGTGTAGAAACCAAAAAAAGGAGTGATAAATGCCAGAAAAATGACGATTGCCAATAGAGTATTTCGCCTATTTAAAGACTCCCAAAAAAGTTGGCGAAAATTTAACAGTACCAATAAGCCCAAAATGATGCTTTGTAGTAAAAAAACATAAGCAGAAAAATAAACTTGCAATCCGCCAAGTACAGCCGCATAGATTACATACTTTGTTTTTTTTTCTAACAAAAAACGCCTAGCGTAGTAGATAGATAAAAAAGCAATGCCAAAAAAAACAGCCTGTGTAGTATCCATATTTCCAAAAGTGAAGCCTGCACAGGAAAAGAAAAAACCTGCCAATATGCTTGCTTGCCAATTGTTAACATAGGTATGGGTGAGTAAATAAGTGCTGAAAGCCGTCCAACTGAAAAGGGTGGTCAAAAATAAATAGTTGCAAACAACATCATTGAAGCCAAATAATTTAAAAAAAATAAAAATAAGACCAGTAAGCGGCGCAGATTCGCCATAGGCATAGACATCTGTAATCGGATATAAGGAAGTGCCAACAGCTGCGCCTGTAAAAAAACTAATAATTTTGTTTAGGTAAATATTAGAATAAGCAATGGCAAACCAGTTATCACAGTTGCCCGGGATAGTTCCCTTCAATGGAAATTGTACAAATAGCACTAAAAAAAAGCAGACGTACAAAAGTAAAATTGCGGTATTGGTTCGGTTATTCATCAATGATTAAGGTTTTTCCGTTGAAGAAGTCGTTTGTATGGTAAAAATAGCCACATTACTTGTATTTTTTACCTGCTTTAAATAGGGATTTTTTTCTAAAAAAGATAAAATTTCCTGCTCATAGGAATAAACAAGCATATTTTTATGGAATAAAACATGACTGACCGCATAATCTTTAGCAAAGCTTAAGACCACTCCTGGATTATTGCGAAGTTGGTAAATTAATTTTTGCACTTCTAAACGGTTGCGCGGAAAATAACCATTCACCCCATTCAAAATATTTTGTTGATGTTGGTTTTGCCAATTCATGTAAATAATCTCCCGATTGTATTGACATAAAGATTCTGTATCTTTTCCCAGTGCAATGCCTACTTCGCTCGGCAGTATCAAAATCGTATTTTTTTTCGACTGTTTGGTTAACTCTTGATATTCAGTCGGGACTGTTTGATATTTGCTTGCTTCAAAGGCATTTAAAGGAAAAGAGATATTTTCGATCATAAACAAAATACTGGCTAAACCCACAAAAAGCAAAGGGGGGAGTGTAAAATTTTTGCGTTGAGCATATTTTGATAAGTAGCTAAGACCATAAGCTGCTAAGATAGATAAACTAAATAAAGTTAGGAAAAAAGCTCTACAGGGAACACGTAATACCTGAAAAAAGCTGGTCATAGTATAGAGGGGATAGGTGGGCGAAGGCAATAGAAAATCTCCAATAATAATAACAGGCCCAAAAGCCAAAAATAAGCCTGCCAATCCTATAAATGCCAATTCTAATCGTGCTTTATATATAGTCATTAAAAGACCTATAAAAGCTAGTATATAAATTAAAATACCAATGTTTGCGGTGCGTCTAGCGGAAACATAGCGAACTTCATCAGTCGTTTTTGCTTGTTTGCCTTGCATAAATTTTGCGTCTTTAATAGGAGCATAAGTATAGCCATAATCAGTGAGTAGGTCGCCATTCTTTTTAATGGTTTTAGAAGGCATTGGCTGATGTGCATAGAGCAAATTATCTGACAGAGAACGAGTAAAATCAACAGGATCAAGGCTATGGGCTTCGGCTAATAAAACGGAATCAAAAGGATTGTAAAAAATGGGTTGTGCCATTTTGCTAAAATAAAAATTAAAAAACGGCACTGTTATCAATAAAAACAAAACAAGGGCAAGAGCCCAATAGATAATGCTTTCTTTTAATCGCAATACAGACCAATTAATGAGCACTAAAAGGCCTAAAACAATTGTTCCAAATAGAAAAACATAAGCGGAAAAATAGACTTGAATTCCTGCTAAAATACTGGCTATTAGTAAGTAATAATTGTGTTTTTTTTGTAAAAAAAGTTTAACAAAATAAAAAGCGAAAAAGGTAGGAGCGAAAAAAACGGTATGTGGACTGTCAATATTACCAAAGGTAAAACTACTACACATAAACGCCAAACCCGCAAACAAAGCTGCCCACCATTGTTGAACATATAGTTTGGCAATTAAAAAAATGCTAAAAGCAGTGAGGCTAAAAAGAACCGTAATAAAACCATAAAACGCCCATACATCACTACAGCCTAGTAGTTTAAAAAAAATAAAAATGATGGCTGTACCAATAGCAGACTCGCCATAAGCATAGATGTCCTTAATCGGATAAAGCGCAGAACCAATTTCTGCTCCTGTGAAAAAGCTGGTCAATTTGGCCAAATAGGCGTTGGAGTAGGCAATAACATACCAAGTATCACAATTGCCTGCAATATTTCCATTGATGGGAAGTTGCAAAAATAGCAAGAGAAAAAAGAGACTATAAAAGAGGAAAATAAGACTATTGGAATACTTGATTTTCATTAGAGCTTGTCTTGGTTTTGTTTTTGAAGCTGAAAATGATGAATTTTGATTCCAAATGTAGCGTTTTTTGAGGTATATAGTGGTACTATATGCCAATAAAAAGGCGAAATTTGGGAGCAAAAGACGCATTTTTTAAGCCAAAGGATGAAATCAAGACAAGCTCTTAGATTAAAGGAAAATTTTTATGGATTTTTAGTGCAACAAATAAGCAACTTCCTAAAACATAGTAGAAGCGGTATAGATTACGATATAGTTTAGGTTGTTGGATGGTGCCCTTTAAAAAGAACTCAAAATATAGTTTGGTAATAAATTGCAGGGTAAAAGCAAATAAAAATGGAAGCGCGATCCACCAAGGCACTTGTTGTAAAATACATAGTATGAACAGGTAGGCATGACCAATGATAAATAAGAAAAAGGAAATATGATCGATGCGTTGTTGGCCGTAGTAAACCGCAGAAGTTAATACATTGGTTTGTTTATCAGCTTCATAATCCATGACCTCATGATTTAGGTAAGCTCCTACCCATAGTATCGCAAAATAAATAGATATTAAAAAGGAAAAAGCATTGAGGTCATCAAACAAGAGATACCCCATTTGAAAGTGTATAATTTGCGTGAAAAAATGCACCAACGAGCCTGTGACTGGCCGATATTTCAAACCATACTTAGGCAAATAGTAAGCGATCCATCCTGCAAAAGACAACAGAGCTAACAAAGTAATGGAGCTATTCAAAACACTAAATAGAACAATAAAAATAAGGCTATACGCAAAAAAAGGATATAGAAATAATTTAGGAGAAATACTTGCTGTATCAAGCTTTTTAAAGCGATTATTTTGTTTATCTGCCTCAAAACCACAATATACATTCAGGGCGTAAACGGCAAGAATGAAAAAGAAGGCCCCTAAAGAGTACAGTACTAATGGGTAAATGGTATCAATAGAGACAGCTTGTATAGAAAAAACGCTACCAATAAAAAACAAGCCTACCATCAATATACATTCTGTTAATCTTGCTAGTTGTAAATATTTGATAAAATTTTGGGCTATGATTGACAGAAAATTATTTTTTTGAGTATTCATGAAAGAGAATTAAGTAGTAAACAATAATTAAACAGCACTCTTTATTTGATTAAAATAATGAAAGTCAATACTTTAGAACAAATTTTTGCACAATTAATTAGTGCTTGGCACTTAATTGTATCCGTTACTAAGTAGATAGAAAGTACTAACAATCCCTGCAAAAAAGTAATAGAGACGATACAGTTTTCGATACCATAAATGTTTAGCGGCTAAATTAATAAAGGTAAGGCTTATTTTGGTGATTAGTTGTAGGCAATAAGCAACAGCAAAACAGTAGAATATTGGTTCAATAAGCAGTGCTTTATGGAATAAGATATACCAATAAATAAAAGCAAATGAAAACATAAGCAAAGATACCCATTCGATAGGCTGTTGCCCAAAAAACACAGCAGAAGTTTTGGTATTTTTTTGTTTATCTACTTGATAATCAATAACTTCATGGTGAAAATGAGCAGCCGAAAAGAGCAAGGCAAAATAAATGGAAACTGAATAGGAAACTGTATCCAATGGCAAGAATACCAAATAGCCCATTTGAAAATGCAATACTTGTGTGATGAAGTGGATAATTGTACCTGCTATTGGGTAGTTTTTTAAGCCTTTTTGTGGATATGAGTAAGCCATCCAAAATAAGTAGGAGAGAATAGACAATAGGGCTATTTTGGGGGATATACTATAAAAGCAAAATAAAAAACCAAATGCTGTGCCTAGTGTGATAGATAAAAACTTTTGGGCAGATAGGTTTTGTAGTTTACTCAAGCGTTGATTGCCTTTGTCTTTTGGGTAGCCGCCATAGGCATTAAAAGCATAAACACTAGTGACAAATAAAAAAGACCCTAAAGCATAAAGTAAAAAACGCAAACAGCTTGTTGCTTGCAAATCAGGCATTGCAAAAAAGGAGCCTATCACAAAAAAACCGACCATCAGGGAGACCTCTTTAAGTCGTAATGCTTGAATATATTGCGTTATTGTGGAAAAAAAGCCTTGTGAAAAATTAAAATATTTTGTAATAGTGCCTTTGCCTTTTTTTGATACACTCATTGCTTTTTTTATTAAAAAAATCACTAAAATTGTGTATGTAAGTAATTAGACATAAGATTTGAGACGGGAGACTTGAGATAATTAATTGGCTATTAATATTTTATGGCAAGTCCAGCTATTGTTTAATTTTGTCCAGTTA
>JAHDHV010000197.1 GCA_020631155.1 Bacteroidota bacterium
GATTCATGAATCCGCTTTACGAAAAAATGATGACTTTTGTGTACCCTTTTGAATTATTTGTTACAGTCCTCACAAACTCCAAATAATCAGAAAATTAAATGAAATTAAAATTCAATAAATGACCACAGATTTCTAACAGCCAAAAGTCTAAATATCCAAAAAGCTAAAAGTCTAAATATCTAAATATCCAAAAAGCCATTTTACCATTAAAGTATTAAGAGTACTATCAAACAGAGCTCTAAATTAGCATTGTCTAGCACTTTTGTATATTGCTGTTGTTTAATTTATATTATGAAAATTTATTTATAGATAAACCAAATGAAAAAATAAATATCAAATAAAGATACACTTAATCAAATGACCAGAGCGTTTATTCTTTTACTATTAAACACGATAAATAAAAAGTATGAAAATTTTAAATTTGAATGAAATCATAATTGTAGTAGCCTTGTTTTCCTTTTGTAGTTGCATTAAATCTGAAGACCCAATTCCACCAATTGATGAAAATGACACAACAACAGAATTGTATTACTATAGTAAACGAGATGGTGTAAACAATATCTATAAATCTGATTTACAAGGAAATGAAACAAACATCATTAGTGATGAAGGACATCATGATTGGTGGGTTAGGTTGTCGCCAGATAAGTCAAAAATGCTTTGGTATAAGTCCCCTTTAGATGTGCCTGCCAATAAGGAGTACAACAATTATAAAGAAGCCGAGTTATGGATGGCAAATAGCAATGGCAGTAATGCCCGAAAAATGATAGATTTAAAAGATTATAATTGGTTGGCGCAAGGGGTAGCGGACTGGTCGCCTGATGGGACAGAACTTGTTATGGCAGTGATAGATGAAACAGGGCATTGGCATATTTACATTACCAATTCTGATGGAACAAACCCTACAAAAATCAGTCGCCGAAATAGTTTATATGCCGATCCAAGTTGGTCGCCAGATGGAAAAAAAATCGTTTATTCCGCTTTTCCAGAAGGCTATGTGGGCATCAATTTTTTTAAATTGGAAATTCACACGATGAACAGAGATGGAAGCAATGAAGTACAATTAACCAATGATGAATGGAGAGATCACGATCCATATTGGTCGCCAGATGGAAAAGAAATTGCTTTTGAAAGTCAGTGGAATTTATTGCATTGTTTGATTGGAAAATGGGCAATTAGAAAGTACAATTTTGATACCCAACAAACAACGAATTTGCTTAAAGATAATAATGCCAATGGCTTGCCAAGATGGACAAAAGATTCTGAGAAAATTTTCTTTGGACGAACAGAATGTGGTGTATATGGAAAATTAATGCAAGTTAATAGAGATGGAAGTGATATGCGAACTGTGTTAAGCAGTAGTTCCTTTCCTTATTACGACTGTGATGTAAAGGAGTGAAAATATATTTAAATTTTTTTGCGTACTTGTACCCTCTTTCAAAACTATTCAAAACCTTTGAAACAGGGTATTTTTTTTGCAAAAACCACTTTTTTACTTATCTTAAAAAAGGTAAAAAATAAGTAGTCTATGAAAGAAAAAAACTTTAAAAATTGGCATAGTGATGATGTAGAAAATGTTTTTAAGCTTCAAGAAGTTGAAAAACTACAACATTTGGAAGATTGGCTAACTATTACTTATGAACTAAGTGAAATGGAACAAAAGTCATTACAACAATTTCAAGAACTATTAAAAGAGGAAGCCGAAGCTTGGAATGAAGAAGAATTGAAATTTCAATTTATCGCTCCGTTAATCAACTTAGTAAAGTTTAAAACAGCATATTATAAGCCTTTTTTAGAACGTCATATAAGTGCGGTAGTAGAAGAACAAGTTATGAAAGGGCGTATTGATTTTATGCTTGCAAGTGGAAAATGGAGGCCTGTAGCCCCCTATTTTTGTTTACACGAATATAAAAAAGAACAGGGTATAGATAATGATCCTCGTGGTCAATTATTAGCAGAAATGGTAGCTATACAAGCATTAAGTAATAATCAATATCCTGTTTATGGCACCTATGTTTTGGGGCGTTGGTGGTTTTTTGTTGTTTTACATGAAAAAAAATACTCAGTTAGTCTGGCTTATGATGCCACAAAAGACGATTTATTCGATATATTTTCCATTCTGCAACAGCTAAAAGTGATTATTGAGGATTTTATTGAAAAAGAGTAGCGAAAATTCACAAATTTTTGCCACGCGAAATAGATAATTAAGTAACTAGATAAAATTAAACGGCATCTGAATTTGTCATAATCTATTAGTAATAAATTAATGATCTTATGTCTCAAGTCTCAAGTCTCATATCTAAATACTATTTCTTCGTTACAAAAATCCCCAACTCACTTAGGGCGTTTCCAAAAAACTGAGGGGTTTGTGTTGTCTTTTTTTCGGCTTTCTCCACTAATTTAGGCAGTTTATCGGTAATATAACGAGCCAACTCATTGATACTGATGGTGCCATCTTTCAAAGATAATTTATTGTATCCATCTGCATGTCCACTTTTCAAGGCTTTTAATACACTTTCCATCAAAGCACTATTTCCCCATTTTTCATCTTCATGAGCCAACTCATCAACACTATTTGACAGTAAAACATTTAATTCTGGATGTTGGTCAAGGGTTTGAGCAATCACATTTAGATTCGGAGGTAGTTTTTTTATTGCTGGATGACAAATATTGAGTAATAATAATTTTTGAGAAGGAATACTATCTAAAAGTGTCAATAGCTGTTGATAGGGTAGAGTAGTACTTCCGAGAAAACCATCGGGTTTATAGTCGCTGCCTATGAAGTATACTTGCTCGGTATTTTCAGGAGTGAAGGCCGGGAGAGATAAATAAATGAGTAAAAAATCGTTATGGTTTAATTGCTGATTTTGAATGACTTGTTTGATGTTTTTAAGGGTAGCATTGGTGCCTATTAGCTCTTCTGTTTCTACTTTTTGAAATAATTCTTGGGTAAGTTGCTCGGTATTTTCTTTAAATAAATTACTTAAATCTTGTGCATCTTGAGTTGCAAAATTAGTAGTACTATCTGTAACAATGCTAAGTACTTTTAAGGTATTGTTGACAGGAGTAAAATTCATTTCAATAGTAGGGGAACTTGCACTAGCCCCATTTTTATTCGCTTTTATGGCAACCGTATTTTTGCCTTTTTTCAACAACGGATAATAAGAGTATTGATAGGCATATTTGGTAAACCCTGATTTCTTTTGATCAGATAGAGGCTCTAACTCACTATGAGCATAACCAAATAAAGCACCTTTTACATTGTGTTGATTCACTAAAACCTCAAAATCGCTACTCTTTAAGGGCTCATTAGAAAGAACCTTTAATTGAATTAATTGTTTAGGCAAATAGGTTTGAACCGTTGATTTGTAGGGTGAATGACTAATCCACTCAAAATCAATGTCTAATTCCTTTTTGTTTGCAGTATTACTTGAAGGTTTAGGGGTTTTTTTTGTTGCTTTTGTTTTAGCTATTGAGGCTTGTTTTGTTTTTATTTTAGGAGATGGAGTAGGGGCGTTTTCTATGGCAATTTGTGTGAGTAATTTTTGAGCTTTTGCAAAATCCTTAGCTGCATTTTTAGGCACGTTTAAACGTTCATATACACGCGCCCGTAACACATAATAGCGCGCCCTTTCCTTTACTGTACAGCTTTTTTCAGCCGCATTAACCGCCTTTTGAGCAGACATTAAAGCAGGCACATAATCTTTACTTTCAATAAATTCAATAGATTCATCAAAGTGTTTTTTTGCCTGCTGACAATCATCATTTTGCGCCCAAAGTGTTATAGAGTTGAATAAGCAGATAAAGAGTAATAATAAAAGGGAATAAGTAGTAGTAAAAAAAGCTTTTTTGTCCATAATTATAGTCTATCTATGTCAAATTATTGGAAGAATTAGTTAAATAAATGCTTTTACTTCTTAGCTTCATCTGTTTGACAATCAGGACATTGATTGCAGTATTTGTATTCGTCACAATTGGCGCAGCGCACCGCACATACACATTTTTTATCCAGTACTTTACTAAACATAGCAACCTGAACATCTTCCTTTAGGTCATCTAAATAAATGGTAAAAGCGTTTTTGAGAACCAATTTAATAAAGACCTTATTTTCATTACCTACCGAATACTTTGTTTCAATATTAATATCCTCCATTATTTCATGACTATTGCGTAGTTTGTGTTTTGCCAACTCCACACGCGAGGCAGCTAATTCTTGTCGAGTCAATATCAAACCTTCATTTCTAAGCCGCTTTTTTTTCCCATTTGTGGTAATGTAAATAATCTCTTTCTCATCATAAACTTTGCCTTTTATGGGTATCCTATCTAGTAAAAAATTTTGTTTAAAAGTAGTAGAATCTGACTGAGAAACAATGACTACACTCACATCATCCTTTGTCAAATTTTGCTCCAACACAAAGTCCTTAACAATATTGGTTAATACATTAATCACGCTATTTAGCTGGTCATTATTCAGTTCCAAAGTTTTCAATTCCGTTTCATTGGAAAAGCCTTCTTCCATATAGTCGAACTTAATTTTTAAGTCTAAACGCTTAATATCCTCGTCACAATTGCCGACCTCAATACCATCTAATGCTCGGTCATGTTTTTCTCGCCCTGCTTTTTCTCGAATGGTTTCATCCATTGTTTTGATATCATCCTCTACCTTTTCCGCAATTTCAGTGAGCTTCAATTCAATTTTTTCTTCCTCTGTCAATTCTCGCGGCTTAGGTGGAGGCGGTGGTTTGGGCGTATACCTTTCAACCAAACTGCTAAATCCCACCTTTTGCAAATTCCTAAGATCGTAACTAGACTTGATTTTTTTTCTAGCTTTATTTGCTTTCGCTAAATATTCTTTCGCCAATTCCCTATCAGCTTTCGTTGGATTCGGCTTTTCTAGTGTTAGAGCAGTTAACGTTAAGTAATACAGAGAGTTATATACCGAAAATCTTTCTGTATTGTCTCTTTTTTGTACCACAAGTTTTTCGGTCGATTCCTGAATGCGATCGATAATTTGCTGGGCTTCTGGGTAATTTTCATGCTTCAAATGCATGACTGCTGTATAAACATCCTGATAACGAGAGCCTTTATAGGGATTGTTTTTTAAATAAGTATAAGTAGTCGTTTCCTTATCAGATACCTTTTTTTCATCTTGGGCAAAGATCGTTTTTGTAGGTATTAAAAAAAACAATACTGCAACCAATAGATTAACTATATATGGCTTCATCTTTTTCTTATTTTTATAATTAGCTATGGAAATGAAGTGAGTAAATATAAACTCCACACAGTTGATTTATTATGAGCTGTTTGTGCAGAAGTAAATATTTATATTAGTTATTTTTGTTTTGATTTTCAGGCTGATGGGGTGGTTAACTTTAAAGATATTCTGAGTGTCTACTTGATTCATTATCAAATGAATATAGATTGTTTTATCTGATGTTTTACATCTTATATCTTATTACTTTGGCAACTCAAAAAATGGCAGGGTATAAAAATACGTTTTTCAGATGGAAAAACTTTTTTAAGTACTATAGAAATGGTAAATTATGATAATATTGTGATAAAAAGGAAACTATGAAAGGAGAAAAACGATAATTATTTGGGCAAGTGAAGAGAGAGAACAGTATTAATGTGCCAAACAAGCAGCCCCGACAATGCCTGCATGATTGCGAAGTTGAGCAGGCACCGTTTGGGTGTCATTTGTTAGGTAGGGAGCAAACTCATGGAACCGTTTACTGATACCACCGCCAATGATAATCAATTGAGGATACAACAATTTTTCAATGTAACACAAAAATTCATTCACCCGTTTTGCCCAAGTTCTCATGTCCAAGTTCTTTGTTTTACGAATACCATTAGAAGCATATCTTTCTATAATATCTCCCTTAAACAATAGCTGCCCAAACTCGGTATTAGGCAATAAAACGCCATTATTAAACACCGCCGTACCAATACCTGTTCCCAATGTTACCATCAAAACCACGCCTTGCTGCTCACGACCTGCTCCATAACGCATTTCTGCCATCCCCGCCGCATCCGCATCATTAATGACCTTCACCTCACAGCCAGTTGCTTCACTAAACAATTGTGCTACGTTTGTGCCAAGAAACGCATGTTCAATGTTAACTGCCGTTAATGCTGTGCCATTTTGCAGCGCAGCAGGAAAGCCACAGCCAATATGTCCTGTCCAGTTAAAATGTTTGGTCAATTGCGCTACTGTATCGGCAACTGCTTGTGGAGTGACAGGGCGAGGAGTGTCTATTCTTTTTCTCGGAGTCAAAAATGTTCCTGTATGAATATCCACAATAGCCCCTTTTATTCCACTGCCGCCAACATCAATACCTAGTCGTTTCATGGTGTTTTATTGCTGTTTTTTTATTTAATAAAAAGTTTAAGTGAGGTTGTTTAAGTGTTTGATTATAAGTGTATTATATCACTACTCACTACTCACTACTCACTAACTACTGCTCTCTATTCTATAAATCTGACAACTTTCATCTCTATTATGTCGAGGGTTGAGGAAGTGTAGAATGGCATCATACCAACTTGCTGAAATGCTTTTTTCCAATTGCAAATTAGGGAATAATTTTTGTAAACGTGTCAAACGATCCGATTTATTTTTTTTGCCATATAAAATGATGTAATTTGGCGAAATGCCATTGCTTTTTTGTATTTCTAACTGTAGCGAATCTAGGCTTTTTGTGCGAGGCAAACTATAAGTGATAATGGCTTCTTGAGGCAGGGCTGTGGATAAGTTAGGCTGATTTGTGGATAACCTATCATAACTAAGAACATTTTTTTTATTTAAATAAAATAGTGGAGGTAAATGTAGACTGCTTTTATCTGATTCTAAAACAATGCCTTGTATATCTGTTTTTTCAGATAAATAAGATAAGGTAGCCACTCTTGTTTTTTTTGTGTAAGTAAATGTTGTTAAAAGTAAAGCCAAAATGTTGATAACTATAGCTGTTTTCCACATACCTATCAACAGTCTAGGATGGTTTTTCCACAAATTATACTGTACTACCAACATCTCCCAGCCAATTATCCCCAAAATGACTACTAAGGGCAGCATCGGAATGATAAATCGCTCTTGTTTATTGGGAAAAAAGGAATGAAATAGAAAAAAAGCCATCATTGACCAAAATAAAATAGGCTGTTGTCGAGCAGATTTGCCTACACCAGCCAATAAAAATAAGCTAATAGGTGGTACTAAAAATCCTAGAATGGTAAAAATATATTGGTAAAATGGCCCATTAGGATATTCACCAGAATGAGTACTATTATAGCCAATATAATTGACAACCGATTGAAAAGGATAATCAAAAAAGTAGACATCAAAACTGGCCATGAAAACAAAAGAAGAAAGTAAATAACCAATTGATAACCATATGATTGATTGCCATGACCTAAAGTATAATAACACCATTCCTATACCTACTGCAAACAACATAGTTTGAAAGCGAATACAAAAAGCAAGTCCCAAAAATACACCTGCCCAAAGCCAATATTTGCGTTGCCATTTTGTTTGTTGAACACCTTTTAGCGTTAAAAACAGCCCTGCCAAAGTAGGTGGAATACACACCATTTCTACCAAATTTCGGACACTCATAAAAGGCATAAACCACAATACAGATAGCATCAAACCAACCAAAAAAGCGGCTCGTTTATTAGAAATTAGCAAAGTAATTTGATAAGATAAGTATACTATCAATAGTGAATATAATGCATGTAACAAACGCATCAACAGCATTTTACTCTGTGGGGCAGTAATCCCTATACTTTCAAAAACAGCAAAAGCAAGGTAATGAATACTGGTATACAAAAGGCTATGTTTTGGCGGTTGCTCATCATCAAGCCAATAATCAGTTGCCCCATTGAGCCATGCCTGAGCAGGTGTAATAACCGTAAAATGGTCGTCACTAAAAGCATAACCTTGTGAATATATGGCAGCTAATAGCTTCAAAATGAGTGCAATACCCATTAAAAAAGCCAAAGGGCGATGTTGGTAATTGTGTTGGATAAATTTGGACAAAGAATGAATCATATGTTTGGATATAAAAGTATTATTAGGAGGATTTTTTTGATGTTAAGTAGGTGGACAAAATTAAACGACATTTGAATTTACCATAAATCATTAATAGTGAATTTATTATCTCATGTCTTATGTCTCCTATCTTATGTCTAAGTACTTAAATGTTTAAAAAGAGCAATTTAAATATTATTTTTGGGAAAAATTTAACATTAAAACTACCCCCCATGAAAAAACAAGAGTTAGAACTTTATAAGTCAATTAAAGAAATGATTGTCAGTACTAAAGCTAAAGTAGCTGTGACAGTCAATAGAGAATTAGTGTTATTATATTGGCACATTGGCCACAAAATTAAACATCAAGTATTAAAAAACAAGCGAGCAGATTATCGAAAAGCAATTATAGTATCTTTGAGTGAAAAATTGATGCAAGAATTTGGTAGAGGGTATAGTCGGACAAATGTGCGAAACTTTGTCATCTTTGCTGAATTATTTCCTGATATTCAAATTGTCCAGTCAGTGAGTGGACAATTGAGTTGGACACATATTTATAAGATATTATACATAAAATATGATTTAAAAAGAGCGTTTTATATAGAACTTTGCAAAGCGGAAAAATGGAGTACAAGGGTATTACAGCAGAAAATAAATTCCATGTTGTATGAGCGAACTGCGATTTCTAAAAAGCCAGAAAAGTTGATAAAACAGGAATTAGAGCTACTAAAAAAAGAAGATAAGATGAGTGCAAACCTAGTGTTTCGTGATCCTTATATTTTAGACTTTTTAGACCTGAGAGATACGTATAGTGAAAAAGACTTAGAAACAGCAATTTTAGCTCATTTACAAGCATTTATAGGTGAAATGGGAACAGATTTTGCTTTTCTAGCACGACAAAAACGAATTACCATAGATGGCGAAGATTTTTACATAGATTTATTATTTTTTCATAGGAGAATGAGATGCTTAGTAGCGATTGATTTGAAGTTGGGAAAATTTAAAGCAGCTCATAAAGGACAAATGGAACTCTATTTAAGATGGTTAGAAAAACATGATAAACGTGAGGGAGAAGGCAGTCCTGTGGGTTTGATATTGTGTGCTGAAAAATCACAAGAACATATTGAGTTATTAATGCTGGATAATAGTAATATTAAAGTGTCTGAATACTTAATGAATCTTCCTGATAAGCATGTTTTAAAAGCGAAATTACAGAAAGCAATTGCTATTGTTAAACAACAACTAGAAAGTAGAATGGGAAAATAGGAGGAGGTTTTATTTACTAAATTCTTTCTAGATAAGTACTTAGACATAAGATTTGAGACATGAGACATGAGACATGAGATAATCAACTCACTATTAATGATTTATGCCAAATCCGATAACTGTTTAATTTTGTCTAGGGACTTAACTTAGTTAGTTATGAATATGAGTTTTTGTTAAGTGAATAATGCTTAATGTATGATGAAAGGAGTAAGATTTTTGTTATTTTTACGTCATTAAAAAATATAGTTCATGAAGCAGCAAGCAAAAATCAGGGGGATTTACCTCAAGAAAGCTCATTTGCAAGGCTTCCGCACGATTCAAAATACACAAGTCTCTTTTTGCCCCGGATTAAACATTATTATTGGTAAAAATGGAATAGGCAAAACAAATTTTATGGAATTTTTAGCTGATGTTCTATTAGTTACACCTGACAAAGTTTATCAAAGTGTTAGGGGGATTTTTGAAAGTAGTATTACATTAGGCAATCAAAAAAATGAGGAATTAACTGTACATACAAAGCGAGAACTTAAAATAACAGATGTAAATGGAACAAATACTACTTATGTAACGGAAAATTATCAGGCATCATTTGCAGGTTCCTCAAAAGTCAGTCTGCCGAAAGAGGAAGTTTTTATGCTGTATTATGAAAGTAACTTTTATACGCAAACTGCTTTTGTAAAATGTATTACTCCTAAACTACTTTTGCTATCAGAAAAAGCTAAACTCACTTATAGGGATGGGCATATTGTAACTAAAAATGACGATGAAATTTTGGTGTTCAGTGGTTATTTAATCATTCATATTATTAGGCACTATCTACAATGGCATAGCAGAAATAAAGATAAAGTTATTTGGAAAACAGAGTTAATAGAAAGAATACAACAAGCTCTTTTACCACTACAAGCACCATTGAAAAAACTTTCATCAATTGAAGCAGTTAGAGCATCTGACTCTTTTCATATTTGTGAAACAGAGGAAGGTATAGTGCTTGATAATCTCTTTTTAGAATGTAAAATAGCAGGACAATGGTTACCCTATACGCATTTATCAGACAGCACAAAACGAATTTTTTACATTATTTCTGAGGTTGTTTTTGCAGGTTTAGATAGCATTATTTTACTAGAACAACCCGAATTAGGAGTACAGCCACATCAATTATATTTGTTAATGTCATTTTTAAAAGAAGCAGCAGAGGATAAACAAATCATTTTAACCACTCATGCTCCACAAGTCATTAATTTTCTGAAAAAAGAAGAATTAGACAGACTAATAATT
>JAHDHV010000198.1 GCA_020631155.1 Bacteroidota bacterium
TTTAATTAGTAAAATAAGTACCTAGACAAAATTAATGGTACATCAGTAAAAGACTAAACTGCTCATTTTTAATACTTTAGCACAAAACTAGGGCACAATTAAATAGTGCTTGGCACTTACTTGAAACTCTAAAGACTTGTGATAATCAATTCATTATAGTTTTGTCCACCTACTTAAAGTAACAAAACTCAATACTTTAGAGCAAGATTGTGCACAACATAAAACTTTGCAACTTACTAACCTTCCCAACTCCCAAAGGAACGAATGTTAAAAAATGAAACTTTATTTAAAATATTTTTTTATAACTTTTTTATTTTTCTTTACTTTACAAACGTTTGCACAATCTATTAGTGTAAACCCAACAAAAGTACAGACTAACACAGATGGGCAATTTACGATTACCTATACCATAAATGATGGCGGCATTGATGATTTTCAAGCCCCTTCATTCCAGAATTTTTACATCATAGGTGGGCCGAATCGCTCGCAGAGTATGCAAATTGTCAATGGAAGTGTGTCGCAGTCCAGTACCTTGAGTTACGTTTTACAACCTAAAAAAATAGGGCGGTTTACCATTGCCTCTGCTACCGTTTTTTCCAATAAAAAAACGCTACGTGCACCTAAAATTCAGGTTACGGTAACTCAAGGGGCAGGTACTCGTTCCTCGCGCAGCCATCTACCGCCCACTCGCAATAAAACCCTAAAACCTCAAAATAATAAACGTAATCTCAATCGTCAATTTCAACCCAACAATCAGAATCAACCCTTACAACCTGCTTCTCCACCAAAACCTAAAAAGCCTGTACGTCTTGAGGATCAGGTTTTTGTACGCATCTTAACGGATACCACTAATGTCTATCAAGGGCAGCAAATTACGGCAATTTATCGCTTATATACCTCTGTAGATATTACCGATTATGGCATCAAAACAAGCCCTTCGCAAACAGGCTTTTGGGTGCAAGACCTCACGCCCAAAACTCGACAAATGCCGGGTCGCGAGGTGCTAGATAGTGTGGTTTATCGAGTATTAGACCTCAAAACTTATGCGCTTTTTCCGCAGCGTCCGGGCAAATTAACGATTGACCCGATGGATTTGGAGGTAAAGGTTCGGATTCCGAGAGGCAATAATCCGCGTAGTTTTTTTCAAAGCTACCGCAGTAAAACCCTCAATTTAAGCAGTGATACAATTAGCATCAATGTGTATGACTTGCCCAAAGAAGGAAAGCCTGCCAATTTTTCGGGGGCGGTAGGTAACTTTAAGTTGAGTTCGCTTTTGAGCAAGCGCACCGTTATGATGAATGAATCGCTGGATTTTAGCATCACCGTTTCAGGTGAGGGCAATATTAAATTGATTAGCGAACCCAGCATCGTATTTCCCAAGAATTTTGATACCTTTGAACCTCAAATATCGGAAGATGTTTATGATGCTAAAAATGTGGTGAAAGGGCGCAAAAAATTTACCTATACCATTGTTCCAACCAAATCAGGTAAGCAAGAAATTCCTGTTATCAACTACAGTTATTTTGATCCCGAATTAAAAAAATATAAAGAAATTAGCACTGGGCCATTTCCTATTCGAGTCAATGAAGATGACTCTATTGTGCAAGAAGATAGCGATGTAGACGAAGGCATTACAGATATTTATCCATTAAAAAATAGCACTTCTTTAAGTTCAAAAGGAAGTTATTTTTTCACTTCTCCAGCTTTTTGGGGATTATTTTCTTTGCCTTTTTTATTGTTTCCGTTATTTGTAGTAGGCTATCGGCGGCGAGAAGCAAGCTTATCAGATACCGTTTCTTTGAAACGCAAACGGGCGAATAAGATAGCACAAAAGCGTTTATCAGTTGCTAAAAGTCATATGAAGCAAAATAATAAGCGTGATTTTTACAACGAAATCATACACGCCATTTGGGGCTATCTTGGCGACAAACTCCATATTCCTGCCAGTGATTTGTCTAAGGAAAATATTAGGAGTGTACTGACGGATAATCAGGTTAGTGAAAGTCATATTCAAAAGTTATTGAATACCATTGAATATTGTGAAATGGCGATTTTCGCTCCTGTAGCAGATGCCGACAATTTAAAAGGTACTTACCAAGCAACCGCAGAATTGCTGGCCGATATTGAGGAAGAAACAGCTTAATAATTACGAATTATCAATTACGAATTACGAATTATTTTTTAGGATATTAAATGCTCACCTGAATAAGTAGGTAGACAAAATCAAACAACTATTGCATTAATCATAAGTCATTGATAGTAAATGAATTATCTCATGTCTTAAATCTCATGTCTCATGTCTTAAATCTCATGTCTTATGTCTCATGTCTTATGTCTTATGTCTTATGTCTTATGTCTTATGTCTCATGTCTTAAATCTTATGTCTAAGTACTTAAAAGATAAAAGAATGATTTTTTTTTTACGGATAAACATACTAACCATACTATTTATACTCATTAATTTTTCTTTAAAAGCCAATGACTTAAGTGCACAATTTAAGTCTGCTAATACTGCTTTATTAGAAGGAAAATATGCAGAGGCGATTCAATTGTATGAAAAAGTACTTTTAGAAGGTAGGGAATCTGCAAATTTGCATTATAATTTAGCCAATGCTTATTATAGAAATGAAAAATTGGGGCGAGCTATTTTGCACTATGAGCGCGCCAAACGCTTATCGCCTAGTGATAAAAAAACAATGCATAACTTAAAGATGGCGAATACTTTGCTATCAAAAAAAATAGAAACTTATCCTTTAGTATTTTACAAAAGATGGTGGTTGAATACCATACAATTTTTCTCATCAGGCATATGGGCAGTATTGGCCTTAGTATGTGTATGGGTTTCCTTCCTTGCCGCTGTCTATTTTATCATTAATAAAACTCCATCTAAGAAAAAAAAGACCTTTGCCACTGCCTTTACTTTACTATCTTTAGCCATTCTATTTACCGTTTTTTCTTATTATAAATATCAGTTAGAAAGTAATGAAAATGAAGCCATTATATTAAAGGAAGAAACGCCTTTGCGAAGCGGCCCTTCTAGTGCTTCTAAAGAAGTAACCGCCCTTCCCGAAGGTGTAAAAGTGCAAATTGTAGAACGTTTAGACAAGTGGTTTAAAGTGATATTAACCAATGAAAAAGAAGGCTGGGTGAATGTAAAAGATATGGAAGTGATTTAATGACAAATTAAGTAGTTGGACAAAATTAAACGACATTTGGACTTACTGTAAACGCTTAATATTGAGTTAATTATCTCACGTCTTATATCTCACGTCTTATATCTCAAATATCGTACTTTTCAACCAAACAGTTTGGACTACTTTAACAGTTCGTAGAGTAGTGATTCGTGTTTGGATTTTTTGACTTCTTTTTGAATAATTTCTGTAACGAAGGCTTTATCCGTCATAATAAATTAAATGCCAAAAGATTATACACATTAAGAAAAATAAAAAATAGATTATCAAAACTAATCTCTGCACTCTAAAAGTTAAAAGTCCAAAAAGCTAAAAAGCCAAAAGTCCAAAAAGCTAAAAGTCCAAAAAGCTAAAAAGCCAAAAGTCCAAAAAGCTAAAAAGCTAAAAGTCCAAATATCCAAATCACAAAAA
Source organism: Bacteroidota bacterium (assembly GCA_020631155.1). GTDB lineage: Bacteria > Bacteroidota > Bacteroidia > Chitinophagales > UBA2359 > JAHDHV01. The sequence goes on from JAHDHV010000198.1 coordinate 3,602, forward strand.
TAATTGGTAAAACCTAAAAAAAACCTTACCTTTGCACACCTATTTTGCAAAATTGAAATTGTAGTTCCTTGAGAAATTCAACAGAATTTAATCATTTGCTGCAAGCCTATACCATTCCATTGAAAGGGCTTAAACAGGGGATGCATGAGTTTGATTATCAACTAAATGAAGCGTTTTTCGCTAATTTTGAGAACGCTCCTGTGCAGCAATGTCAACTAACCGTACACCTTCAAATTGATAAGCGTGTAAATTTATTTATACTTCAATTTGACATAGAGGGGGCGATACCTGTTAGTTGTGACCGATGTACGGAAATATTTGATTGGTCTTTTGAAAGTAACAATATTGTCTTGCTCAAAGTTAGTTATAACAAAGACGAAGCAGAGGAAGAAGATAGTGATACCGACATTTTGTATATTTCCGCCGACAGGAGCAATTATAATATTGCTCAACTTATTTACGAATTTGTAGTGTTAAATATGCCGATTCAAAAAGTACATCCGCTTGGTGAAAATGGGCAGGCACTTTGCAATGCCAAAGTATTGGATATTTTAAATCATGGCATAGAGGAAGAAGCAACGGATGATGAAACGGAAAATATAGACCCTCGTTGGGCAGCATTGCGAAAATTGAAAGATAAATAGGTAGAGACAATTCATGAATTGTTACTGCATGAATTAGCCTACTAAACAATACAACCATAGAATTTAACAAATAAAATATACGGTAAAATGGCACATCCTAAACGGAAACAGTCAAAGACAAGAAAGAAAAAAAGAAGAACACATTACAAAGCACAAACTCCAACAGTAGTGCCTTGTCCAAATTGCAATTCTCCTGTGCTATGGCATAGAATATGTGGTGAATGTGGTTACTATAGAGGACAAAAAGCAGTAGAGGTGGATGTAGATATCGCCTAGTTTGGGTGGGTCTGATATTCAATTATACTATTAAGTGTTTTATAACTAGTATGTTTCAAATACTGAGCTTTTCTACATAACAGTTCGTAGATCGGTGATTCGTGTTTGGACTTCTTAATTTCTTTTTAGATGAGTTCTGTAACAACGGTTTTAGCCGTTCTGTACTTTTAAGTGCTTAAATGTGAAGGTGTTACACTTGTGAAAAGAATCTAATAGAAGTTTGTTATTGCTGACTTCTAAAAGCTAAATAGCCAAATGTCTAAATAGCAATTTTAGAAACAAAGTGTTAGTAAGAAAATAAAACATACCTTATAACTACGATATTACGAACCATAATAACACTTATTTTTGTAAGTACCTAAACAAAATTAAACGACACTTTTTTTAAATTAAAGTACTGATTTTCAGTGCTTTAGAGTAAAATTGTGCACAACTAAATAGTGCTTGGCACTTAATTTGTAAACCATTGGCAAATTCAGCAGCAATTACAGGCGTATGTGGCTATGTACCACCCTATATTCTCAACAATGACGAATTAGCGAATATGGTCGCTACTAGTGATGAATGGATACAAAGTCGGACAGGTATTCAGGAGCGTAGAATATTGAAGGGCAAGGGCTTAGGCACTTCTGATATGGCGGTAGAGGCGGTTAAAGGTCTACTATCAAAGCGTGAGCTATTGCCACAAGATATTGATTTGTTGATTTGCGCTACGGTTACCCCTGACATGCAGTTTCCAGCTACAGCCAATATCATTTGTCATAAATTAGGTATTCAAAATACGCCTAGTTTTGATGTGAGTGCTGCTTGTTCAGGTTTCTTGTATGCATTAAACACTGCCAATGCATTTATACGTTCAGGTATTTACCAAAAAATAATTGTAGTTGGCGCAGATACCATGTCTACCATTATTGACTATGAAGATAGGGCGACTTGTGTATTATTTGGCGATGGGGCAGGAGCTATTTTATTAGAAGGTAAGGAGGAAGGTATAGGCATTATTGACTGTATTTTAAAAAGTGATGGCAGTGGCGCACAGTATTTGCATCAAAAGGCAGGAGGCTCGTTAAAGCCCGCTAGTCAGGCGACTGTATTGGCAAAGGAACATTATGTTTTTCAAGACGGGCGCAGCGTTTACCGATTTGCAGTTCAGAATATGGCAGCCATTGTTTTGGAAATCATGGAGAAAAACCAATTAACTAGCGAAGATGTTGATTGGCTAGTGCCACATCAAGCAAATAAGCGCATTATAGACGCAACAGGCAAGCGTGCAGGTATTTCCCCTGATAAGGTCATGTTGAATATTCACAAATATGGCAATACAACAGCAGCCACAATTCCACTTTGTTTGTGGGAGTGGGAATCCAAATTGCAGAAAGGTAATAATTTAATCCTAACAGCTTTTGGCGGAGGGTTTACATGGGGAGCAATCTATTTGAAATGGGCTTATTGAGACTTTTGGACTTTTAGCTTTTGGTATGTTTCAAATGCTGCACTATTCAACCAAACAGTTTCTGGCTTACTTTGACAGTCCGTGGATTAGTGATTCGTTTTTGGACGTTTTTTACTGATTGATTTCTTTTTGGATGTTTTCTGTAACGAAGGCTTTAGCCGTTATAATACTATAAAAATCAAAAGCTTATATCCATTAGGGAAATTTTAACTAACTTCTGATCGCTAATTTCTAACAGCTAAAGAGCCAAAAGGCAATCTCACAACCAAAGTGTTCGTAAGAAAATGAAACATACCAGTTTTGGAATTTATTTAAAAAAAAACCTTAAAACCTTGTAACTTTACAACATTTCAAACTCCAATAACATTCCAAACTCCAAAACTTTGCAACCTACTAAACCACAAAATAATTTAATCTAGTAAATACTAAAAAATAAATAATACATGGCATCAACAGCAGATTTTAGAAACGGTTTTTGCATGGAATTGAATAATGATTTATGGCAAATCGTTGAGTTTCAGCATGTAAAGCCGGGTAAAGGTCCAGCTTTTGTGCGTACCAAATTAAAAAGTTTGACATCAGGTAAGGTAGTAGACAATACTTTTCCTAGTGGGCATAAAGTAAAGCAAATTCGTGTAGAACGCCGAAAATATCAATACCTTTATCAAGATGATATGGGTTACCATTTTATGAATAATGAAACTTTTGAGCAAACAAGCTTGCAAGAAGGCCTCATTAATGCACCTAAATTTTTATTAGAAGGGCAAGATGTGGAAATACTGTTTCATGCCGAAACGGAGCGTCCACTGTCTTGTGATTTGCCAGCTTTTGTAATTATGGAAGTTACCTATACCGAACCGGGTATCAGGGGAGATACGGCAACCAACGTTACCAAACCTGCCACTGTAGAATCTGGTGCAACAGTTAATGTGCCTATTTTTCTCAATCAAGGAGAGAAGATTAGAATAGATACGCGCACAGGTTCTTATATGGAAAGAGTTCGAGAAAAGAAATTTTAATGCATTTATTATTTATTGATTACTGGTAGAGACAAGGCACGCCTTGTCTCTCACAAGATATATTGCCTTGTCTCTCACAAGATATATTGCCTTGTCTCTCACAAGATATTGCCTTGCCTCTACCAAATATCATTATAATACCAACACCCCAATACCATTTTCCCCATCAATAAGCGTTTTCCCAAAGCAAAACGACCGCCACACTATGAAGTTTGAAGACATTCAAGCGTTGATTCAACAGTTCAACGAAAGCAATATTGCTGAACTCCGTATTGAGCAAGATGATTTTAAAATCACTTTGCGCTCCCCTTCCTATGTTGAAGCTGTGCAAAAAAGCAAGGCCAGCCCTATGCCTATTGTGTTGCCGCCTGCTACTCCCACATTTTCACAACAGCAAACTGTCCCATTTGAAGCCGCGTCCCCTTCTTCAACTGAGCCTACAACTTTAGCAGAAAAAACAACTCCGACAGAAAAATCTGCTTCTGCTCCTCCTGCCGATGCCAATTTGTTGACAGTTCGCTCTCCGATGATAGGCACTTTTTATCGCTCTCCTGGCCCTGATAAACCGCCTTTTGTTAAAATTGGCGATACCATTACAGCAGGTGAATCAGTGCTTTGTATTGTTGAGGCAATGAAATTGTTTAATGAAATTGAAGCGGAGGTGAGCGGTAAAATTGTAAAAATACTGCTAGACGATGCCTCACCTGTGGAATATGATCAGCCATTGTTTTTGGTGGAAGCGTAGAGACAATTTATGAGTTGTTGCTACTGATATAAAACGGAATAAGCCTTTTGGCAAATTCGCCTTCTTTATTAGCATAGCCTGTTTTTATATGCAGCACATGATAGCCATTGCTTAATGTGTTGAGCGGAATATAGGCAAGGTAACCTATTTCGTTGTTGTGGGCATGTTTTCGATAATTAAATTGAACACTTAATGTTTCGCCTTCATCAAAGCTAATTTTAAAATATTTTTCTGCACATTGTTCTTCAAATTCAAGTATTTTCCGCTTTTTTTCTATCTTTTCCAAATGTTCAATATTTGGTTCTCCACAAATTTTGACTTTATGTATTTTTTCCCTTTCCAATTTAGGAATAAATAATTCAATGTAATTGCCTGTTATATTGTGTGATTGTATAATTGGACGTAAAAGCAAAGTTGTTTGTACTTCATCCAAGTAGTTGTGATGTGTGGCATCATAAGTTGTAGCATTGGCTTCAAAGAACTTATTTGATTTTAGTAACTCAAAATTTTCACTTCTATCAAAAATAAAAAGGAGTGCAATAAAGACAAATATCACGATCTTTCCAATCCAGTTTTTAGTAGAATCATTTGTTTGTTGTATCCAACTAATGTAATTAATGGGTTTATACAAAAACAACTGTGTTATTTTACCATGCCATTTTAATAAATTATAAATAAGATTACTTGAAATGTTTATTTTTTTTGTTTTCTTCTTGCTAGTGAGTAGTACCAGAGGAATACCAAGCATATAAAATAGGCTGAAAAAGATAAAAAGATAAGTAAAAAGTTCAAGTCCGAAACAGTAATTCAATAGTTCACCAAGCAAGAGTATAAACAGAATCCAAATAACAATACTGAGCATTATCATAGCAAGACTGCAAAAATTGGAAAACAAGCTACTGCATAATTTATCTAGTTGTAGGGAATATTGAGAAAGATTGGGAAAATCCTTTTTTAATTTTGTTAAAAAGTTGGGATCAAAAGTCGAATGTTCTGTTTTGATGCCTTTTGGATAAATAGAATTTAAACCCAACAATCCTGCCCATACAATTCTCAATACCAAATGACTGATAAAACAAACAACTATCGCTTTTTGCGCTAAATAACTATACACAAAAACAAAAACCATTACAGATAGGATTTGATCGCTGAAGTAAACATGAGTATAACTCACCAAATCGTCAAGGAAAGGGCCTAGGGCTAATGAGCCATAAATAGCCATGCCCGATGCCAATAATTCTACCTGCCAAGACTGTTTTTCAAGCTCACTTAACCATTTCGGTTTTTGAAAAGTATCGTGTGTTTCTTCTGTTGGAGTGGTTTTCATAGTACTTTCCGTTTTTCTGGTAAAAACTAGACTTCAAATACATCAAAATTTGTTATGGAATAATCCATACTTTTTGCAATGGCTATCATTGCTTCTTCTCCTGCCAATTGTTTGCAAATATACAATCCAATATCCAAAGAAGAAGCAACAGCCCCTGCTGTTATGTTCTGTCCATCGGCAACAATTCGCTTGGGCAATACTTCTTGACAGTAGGGCAGAAGGTTGGCGTAGGCATTAAAATGAGTAGTTGCTACTTTGTTGTGCAGAAAACCTGCTGCGCCCAGCAATAAACTCCCTGTACAAACAGATACTTTGTAAGGCACTTGTGCTGCTGTTCGCAACCAATCTAAAAAAGCTTGATTAAATTGCAAAGGGCGAGTACCAAACCCACCGGGGACAATAAGCATATTATAACTTGACAAATCTGGCTGTATTGCATTTGCGTGTATTTGCAAGCCAAAACTATCTTGAACAACAGCAGTTTGGGCGCATAAGTCCCACTGTAAATTTGGAATATAATTCATTGATTTTAAGCGACTTATTGGGTCATAAATGCCAATGAAATCCAACATAGTAATACCGTCAAAAAGTATATAGGCAATGGTCATTTTTTTAATTGTTGAGTTATCTAGTATGTTTCAAATTCTGTACTTTTCCACCTAACAGTTTGTAGCTATTTTAACAGTTCGTGGATTAGTGATTGGTAGATTAGTGATTCGTATTTCGGCACTTTTTTGATAGTTGATTTCTTTTTGAATAGTTTGTGTATACCAAAAACAGGATAAAAGCAAAAGTTGTTAATTTTTGTATTTATTATTAATAAGTGTAGCCAGAGGCTACGAATTTGCTTCGGAGCGAGGCAAACTCATAGGCTTCGCCTATAAAAAAATACAATTCTAAGCTGTTTTTAGTGTAACAACCGTTTTAGCTGTCATAATACGCACCTTTCGCTAATTTCAAAATAAGAAAATAAGAACTAAAAATAGCTATTGTAAAATTTATAAATCGTTGATTAATAGGATTTTATATTTTTTAGAAGGGTTCAACCCCAGCGTAGTCACACCTTTTAAGGCTTGGGAGTAAAGCATAAGCCATTGATAATCAGATTATTATCGAATCAAATCAAGCAATGAAAATAAACGAATTATTATTTTATTGAATCTGTTTTTTGCGAAATAAAATCAGCGAATAGCAAGATAATGCTATAAAAATCGAAAGCTTATATCCATTATTTAAAAGGGTACACAAATTAAGCAAGTAGTTTTTTTGGGTGTTAACTTGCTTTGTTTAGGGGTAAATAGGTTTAAATATTACTGAATCTCTCGCCGAAAATATCGTGTGTAATCCCATGATTGCCTTCGGCGACTTACTTTTTGCATTCGCCCAAAAAGTAAGCAAAAACGCTTGTCAAAAATATCGTTCCCACGCTTCATGCCTGCGCTTTGCTACCGATTTTTGACCTGCCTGCGCTTCTTTTTCGTAAAGCAG
>JAHDHV010000199.1 GCA_020631155.1 Bacteroidota bacterium
TTAATTCCTAATTGTACGGATACTACTCTTCTCATTACAGATGTCAAAGATATTGTAAATCCACCTACAATTAATTCTCCAACCCAATTATACTTTTACCCCAACCCTACCAAACATCAAAGCACCTTATCTCTATCCGCTTTACCGTCTAGCATTTCCCAAGCAGAATTGCGTGTGTACCATATTTCAGGGCAGTTAGTCCATCAACAAAACATCGCCAACCCCAGCATTTCCCAAAACTTAGCCATTCACACAAGCGACTGGCAATCAGGGATTTATTTGTGTAGTATAGTGGCGAATGGAAAGGTGATTGCTAGGGAAAAATTGGTGGTTTGGTAACCTTTGTAACTCCGATTTCCAATCGGAGATAAGCCTCGCCGATTGGAAATCAGTGTTACATTTAAACAAAAAAATATGCAACTATTCAACCAAATAGCCCAATCTCACAGCACTAGTTCAGGCTATGCACGTAGTATTTTACGAATTGCTACAGGCGAACAGTTTCCGCTATCTATGCCTAAAAGAAAACGTAGAATCGTTAGAAAAGAGGAAGAAACATATCCTCTCGAACCACAACAACGGCAATTAAATATTACAACAGAGCAATTGCATAATGGTATTTATATAGCTACGCTTTTGGATAGAGAAGGGCAAATATTGAAAAAAGCTAAACTAGCTATCCTTAAATAACAATCAATTTATTTATTCATCTTTAACTGCCAATAGTTCAATGAACTGTTGGCAGTTTTTTTTATAAAAATGAAAAAAACTGCTAACAATTTCCTAGACAAATGTTGTTATTTCACTTGAACGCCAATGAAAATATTAGGCTATAAACTACTCATTTCCAATGCAAAACAAATCAAAATATCGCTCTAATCCATTATAACTAGGAAAAAATGTATTTGTGCTACCTTTCGTAACATCTTACCTTTGTAATAGTTACTATAAATAAGTACTTAGACATAAAATTCAAGATGCAAACATTAGTTAATTAACTCATTATCAAAAACTTACGATAAGCATAAATGGAGTTTACTATTGTCTATTTACTTAAATACTGTACTACCAAATAAGAATTCACATTTAAATATCATTAAATAAAAAAACACTACCCAAAATATATTTCTCCCTAAAATGTGCACTAATAGGGACGAGTTATTTAGGCAGTGCATTCCGTTAAAACACTTAAAAATACAAAAAAATGATTAGAAAACTAGTTTTTCTATTGCTAATTAGCCAAATATTGGCTTTGAATAATCATGCCCAACAAGCAAACATAAAAGAATTTTCTCCAGAAGGCACACAATGGTAATGGGTATAGTCACTGGAGTACTGTTGGCCATTTTCAGGTAAATTATGTTAATGCCGCAATTGACACTACTTCAAGACCTTGTGACTATATAACAAGTGCTTCTGTAACTAACCAAACTTTTAAACCCAAAGTAACCCCTAACCCTTCCACTACTCAATTTCAAATTGAATTGCCTAATAACTTTCCATCAACTACCATACAAATTTATAATGCTTATAATCAATTAATTAGCATTTTATATAATGTATCCAGTAGTTTAGTACAGTTAGACTGTAGCAGTTGGAAAACAGGCATCTATATAGTAAAAATTCAATTAGATAGAGCTAATTATTGGACAGGAAAAATACTAAAAAATCAAATATTATGAAAAACAAAAAAATATTATTATATCACATCATATTATTACTACTTAGCTCTTTAACAACCAATGCACAACATACATTTTGTGATACAGGAAGTTTTAGTAATAATAGTGCTACAAGCCCAGTACAAAGTAGACAAACACACCTAGACTGTGATCAAAGTGCTAATTATGCGCCAGATGAAATATATCCTGAGCATCGCCCCATTACAACCATTTATCTCAATTTTCATTTCATGCAAAAAAATGATGGTAGTGGTAATTTCAATGCTACTGATGATGGCGATCCTCAAAATCCTGATACTTGGCATACTGGTTATCAAGTAGCTGAACTAATTTTAAATCAAGCAAATCAGAAACTTGCCAATAATCAACAGATGAATTTATTTTTGGGTAACACTCCTCCACCTGCTCTACAAACCCAATTTAGATATGAGCTATACACAGACCCTAATGACCCAAATGATACGGGCGTTTATTTTCACCAAAGTACAGTTGATTATTTTTATTGTCTAAATGGTTCATGTAATGCATGTACTAAAAAAAATCAATTTTCCATTCATAGAGACAGAGTAATTGATATCTTTTTTTTAGAACAAAATGTTACTAATCCAACAAATGGCGGACATACATATACAATCTGCAACAATACCCCTGGTCATGCGGTTGCCTTAGCTAGTCTGTGGGCTTATCATACCGATAATAATTCCAATACAGGTTGGTGGGATTTTAGTGGTTTATTAAATCATGAGATAGGACACATATTACTTCAAGCAGGTAATAGTAGTGGTCATTCATTTGCTTCTCCTACCTGTGGTGGAATTGATATTAATGTAAGTGCTGAAAATAATGGTGGAGATGAATGGAATAGTGGTTCAAATAATGTAATGGGCTATAATCAAGTTCAAGATGCTATTACCCCCTGCCAACTAGGAATCATGCATCAAAATCTGACTACACGTAACTGGACATTTGTAAAAGAGGATTTTTGTGATATTGATCAAAATACCCCCCCCTTACTTGTAGATGCTCCTAATACAACTATTGTGTGGAATAGTGCTAGAAATATGAAAAGTGATATTAGAATTACTCCTCTCACTACTTTAGAGATAAGGTGTGAAATAGGAATGCCTAAAGATGCCAAAATTATTGTAGAGCGAGGTGCCACTTTAATTGTAAATGAAGGAATTATTACAAGTGCTTGTGAAGATAGTTGGACGGGAATTGAAGTTTGGGGGAATCCCAATAGAGCCCACCCTACTGTTCTTAGTGATATAATAGGTGGTAATTACCCTAATGATATTAATGATCATGGAGTAGTATTAATACAAAATAATTCTATCATTGAAAATGCACGCAACGCCATTGCAACAAAAAAAGACGGTAGTACAAACTTTTTTGGTGGTATTGTATATGCTGAAAATAGTCTTTTTGGTAACAACCGCCGTAGTATAGAGTTTCTACAATTTCCTCCTCCATCTTCTAATCTAAGTGACAATAACATTAGTCAAGTCATCAATTGTAACTTTGAAAATTTCCAAAATATTAATGATGTAGAAGCATCAATCACACTATGGGATGTTCACAATATAATCATAGATAATTGTACTTTTTTTGATAATTTTGCCAATATAGACACAAGAGGAATTGGTTCAGTAGATGCTGATTTTGAAGTTATCAACAGTACCTTTTCAAATTTAGATATTGCAATTACAACAAACGCAACCGCTGCCCTAGTTAGTACACCAATAATAGGACAATCAGGAAGTCCCAATACATTTGAAGATAATGGTGTCGGGATTCTTGATAATGGTAGTACTAATATTACTATTGTAGATAATGAGTTTGATAATAGTTCACTCAACAATTCAAACATAGGAGTATACCTACAAAATTCAATCAACTATAATATAGAAGGAAACACTTTTACCAATTGTTTTGAAGGAGTTATTGCAAACAATACAGGTACTCCTGACAAATTAGGCATCAACCGAAATGCTTTCAATGCTACAGAAGGAGCCATTACTGCACTGGATAATAATACAGGATTAAAACTCAATTGTAATGATATCAATGATGCTAATTTTGATATAACAATTGAACCTACATCAACATCAACTAACAGTTGTAGTATCAACCCACTACAAGCAAATGTAACAAACTTAAATGATATTAATGACGAAACAGACCCAGCTAGTAATAAGTTTTCTATAGTAAATAGTAATACTACTACCCATTTCTTTATTGATCCATCTACAGAACCTTTTACGTATGTACATCACAATCCATCTGTCGAAGCACGTTATCTCCCTACTGTTATTGATGATACTGGCAATAAGCTTGAGCTTGAACAAGCCAATGCTCTGTTCTGCAATACCAATTGTTTCCCTTCGGATGCTACAGACTTTGACTGTGTAGAGGGCGGTTGTCCAGGAGGAGTAGATGATTGTGGTGTCTGTAATAGTGGTGGTAAACTATATGGAGCTTGTGATTGTGATGGTACATCACCAGAAAACTGGTGGCCTGATAATGATGGAGATGGACTGGGTAATTCCCATTATACCCCCCCTTATTATGGCTGTACTCCCCCTGATGGATGGGTCAATAATAATGAGGATACATTTGATAATTGTGCAGGAACTTTTGATGAGTGTAACTACTGTAGTTCATGGGGAAATCCACCTGATTGCCCAGGATGTACCTATAAAAAAGCGTGGTACTTAGACAGTGATGGGGATGGTTTAGGTAATCCCAATGAAGTTAAAAAAGCATGTACACAACCACCTGGATATGTGAGCAACTCTTGTGATAAAGATGATTCAGCAGGTATATGTGAGACCTACTGCAATAATAGAAATGCTCGCTGGGCAAACAGAGCCTATGAATGTCCATTATATGCTGCTCCTAATTGTAGAAAGTGTGCCCTTACTACCGCAGTTCCATATTATGATAATTGGAATGGCGGACTAAATCCTGACCTAATCACTTCTATAAGTATTGCACCAACAAGTCCTAAAACTTGGAACAAATTAACAGACGCTGCCCCATATCTAGCAGATGAGGTATTGATTGCAGCTGTTAATCAACTAAAAATGCCAGTCACTAAATTACAGCGATTATTAGTGATGCATACACCATTAAGTAATGAAGTAACCACAGCCATTAAAAAACGTTCCCAACCCTTACCACAAGGCATCATTCGAGCCATTGAACAAGCCTCTAAAGGCCAAAACTTATCAGAACGCCAAAAGTTAGGTTTACAAATAGCTGAACTAGAATATAATGCAGGCTTATGGCTCAATGCTGCGATAAAACTACATCTCTTAGAAGGCAATATAGATGCTGCCATCAAATTACTAGCACAAGATAAAAAACCTTCTAGCCAACGCCGTCAAGTAGAATTACTCCTACAAAAAGGAGACTATAAACAGGCTTCCAAAGTATTAGAGCAATTGCCTGATGATGAGGACAATAACTACTATCAACAACTACAAGAAATTAATATTGACTTGCAAGCCAATAAAGGCAGTTATGAGTCATTGACCAAATATCAATTACACACTTTGCGACAAATAGCCCAATCTCACAGCACTAGCTCAGGCTATGCACGTAGTATTTTGCGAATTGCTACAGGAGAACAGTTTCCACTATCTATGCCAAAAAGAAAACGTAGAACTATTAGAAAACAGGAAGAAACAGCTATTACACCAATACAAAAAGGTTTGAATATCTTCCCAAATCCTGCTCAATCTATGGTTCATTTATCATGGCATGATCTAGAAAATAGCCCCATTGTAGTAGCCATTTATGATTTAACAGGGCGTTTAGTAGAAACATATCCTCTCGAACCACAACAACGGCAATTAAATATTACAACAGAGCGATTACACAATGGTATTTATATGACTACCCTTTTAGATAAAGAAGGAAGAATATTGAAAAAAGCTAAACTAGCTATTCTTAAATAATATTCACTTCTAAAACAATATTCATTCTATTCATCTTCAACTGCCAGTAGCTCATTAGACTACTGGTAGTTTTTATTTTTATAAAAATGAAAAATAGAATAATAGCTTTTCTTTAGTGTATGTAATATTATTTCTAGCCAATCTACCTTTGAGGTGATTATTGTTGATTTATTGACAAAACTGCTCCAATTAGAAATCAGCGTTACAATTTACACAAACCGCCCTCCTAAATCCAAGCGATGTTGTCGGGCAGTATCTTTGGCAATATCGTAGCCTGCATCCGCATGACGGATAACGCCCATAGCAGGATCGTTGTGTAATACGCGCTTTAATCGGCGCGCCGCATCCTCTGTACCGTCTGCGACAATCACCATGCCTGCGTGCAAGGAGTAACCCATGCCTACGCCTCCACCATGATGAAAGGACACCCAACTCGCGCCACCTGCCGTATTGATTAGCGCATTGAGAATTGGCCAGTCCGCAACGGCATCTGAACCGTCTAACATGGCTTCCGTTTCTCGATTAGGGGACGCTACCGAACCCGTATCTAAATGGTCGCGCCCAATGACAATAGGAGCTTTCACCTGCCCTGTTCGCACCAATTCGTTAAAAGCCAATCCCACTTTTTCTCGCGCCCCCATTTCCAACCAACAAATACGAGCAGGCAAGCCTTGAAAAGCAATTTTTTCCTGCGCCAATCGTATCCATCGTGCCAAACCTTTATTATCGGGAAATAATTCTAATAATTTTTGATCGCACACTTTAATGTCTTGTGGGTCACCAGAAAGTGCAGCAAATCGGAATGGGCCTGAACCCTTGCAAAATAGCGGACGAATGTATGCAGGCACAAACCCAGGGAAATCAAAAGCGTTCTCTACACCTCGTTTGTCCTTTGCTTGTCCGCGTAGGTTATTGCCGTAATCAAAGGTAATTGCACCACGTTTTTGCAATGCCAACATCAAACGCACATGTTTAGCCATCGTATCCAAAGAGCGTTCTTTATACTCATCGGGATTGCTTTCTTTCAAGCTGTTTGCCTGTTCGGGTGTCAAGCCTTCTGGAAAATAACTCAATGCATAATGCGCCGAAGTCTGATCGGTTAGCGTATCAGGCGTGATATTTCGGTCTACCAATCGCTGTAATAATTCCACCGCATTGCAAACAACGCCAATAGAAATTGCTTCGCCTGCTTGTTTAGCTGCTAAAGCTTTATCAATGGCTTCGTCAATATCCAATACTTTATGGTCTATATATTTGGTTTCCAATCGTTTATCAATTCGCCATTCCTCCACTTCGGCAATTAAGGCAGTGCCTTCATTCATAGTAATCGCCAAAGGCTGTGCGCCGCCCATACCGCCTAATCCTGCGGTTACATTTAAGGTATTTTTCAAAGAGCCATCGTAGTGTATATTCGCCAGCGACAAATAGGTTTCATACGTCCCTTGTATAATGCCTTGTGTACCAATGTATATCCAAGAGCCTGCCGTCATTTGCCCATACATCATCAATCCCTTGCGCTCCAACAGTCTAAAATGTTCCCAATTTGCCCACTTCCCTACCAAATTAGAATTGGCAATAATCACACGCGGCGCATCTTTGTGAGTTGGCAGAATCCCTACAGGTTTTCCCGATTGCACCAAAAGCGTTTCATCATCATTCAGGTCTTTCAAAGCCTTGACAATCAGCTCAAAAGCCTCCCAATTACGAGCAGCTTTACCCGTTCCACCATAAACCACCAATTCCTCTGGCTGTTCTGCCACATCTGCATCCAAATTGTTGTGCAACATTCGCAAAGCCCCTTCCTGAACCCAGCCTTTGCAATTCAGTTCCGTGCCAGTTGGGGTTATTAATATTCTTGATTTTATAGTTGACATAAAATATTATTGATTTATTGAATTTCTAATTGTTAACTTCTAATCACTAACTTCTAAACTTCCAAACATTTTCCTAAGCTCAAAGTTTTCGCCCCGGATTATCTTTTAAAAATGATTTCCAGTCTTTGTGTTTTTTGCCTTTTCCCAATTTAAATAAAGGCGATTTGCTTTGTAAATAATGACACATAGCAACTCCCAGGGCATCTGTAGCATCAAAGTATTTCGGAAGTACTTGTAGTTTCAACATACTTTTTAATAAAGCAGCCATCTGTTCTTTAGAGGCATTGCCATTGCCTGTTATAGACTGTTTGATTTTGCGAGGCGAATATTCATATACAGGAATTTCTTTAAGCATAGCAGTTGTTATAGCAACACCTTGTGCGCGCCCTAACTTTAACATAGACTGCACATTTTTCCCAAAAAAAGGAGCTTCAATAGCCATTTCGCTAGGCTCATAACTATCTATCAAAAAACTCAACTTCTCAAATATCACCTTCAATTTGGTATAGTGATCAGGGTACTTATTGAGGCGAATAACCCCAACACTGTGAATTTTATTAACAGGCTGTTGCACTTCAATAATGGCATAGCCCAATATAACCGTACCCGGATCAATTCCTATTATTTTTCTATTTTTACTCATTCTAGGAGTTTTTGGAGTTTGAAAGGTTGCAAAGTTATAAGGTTTTAATAGCTATTTTCTAAGTAGCAAATAATAATTAAACAGCGCACTTCACCTATTTAAAGCACTGAAAATCAAAGACTTACAGCAGAAACTCAAACAATTAAAGTACTTGGCACTTAACAAGCCAAAAGTCTAAATAGCTAAACAGTCAAAAGTCTAAAAATCCAAAGAGCCGAGAGTCTAAAAATCCAAAAGGCTAAAACATAATTTAATGAACTTAGGAACAAAAAAGTTGATAAGTTGGGGGATAAAGTTCGCAATTTTTGTGGTATTGTTGACAGTTATTTACCATCAAATTTTCAGTCGAAAAGATATTGGTGATATTTGGGCAATATTTACTAATGCTTTATCTTATCAAAGTTGGAGCTATGTATTGGTAGCGATCTTATTAGTAGGAGTAAATTGGGGGCTAGAAACATGGAAATGGCAACAATTGATGCGAAAAATTGAAATTCTATCTTTTAAAGAAGCCTTCAAAGCCATTTTATGTGGGGTAACCCTTGCACTGTTCACCCCAAACCGAGTGGGAGAATATGGTGGGCGAGTGCTATTACTGCAAAAAGCCGACAAAATTCAAGCGGTTGCCCTTACTTTGGTCGGCAGCCTTAGCCAAATGATTGCCAATTTTTCCCTCGGATTGCTAGGTTTGATACTCTTTTGTTTGCTAAATAATTACTTAAATATTTCTATTTACCTCACTTTTTTGATAGCTATAGTTGCTTTAATTGCCGCCCTATTCACTTATTTTCACCTTGAATGGCTTCCTAAGCTTGGTCAACATTTTTCTTATTTAAAAAAAATCAATTACTATATCCACCCCACAACCACCTATACACATAGCGAATTACGACATTTTTTATTTCTTTCCTCAGCTCGCTATGTCGTATTTGCCTTTCAGTATCTGCTCTTATTATGGGCTTTTGGCATCGAAGTCAACATTTTTAAAGGGCTAGTCATGATTACCAGTATTTATTTTGTACAAACAATGATTCCTTCCATCGCCATTGTAGAAATGGGGGTACGCGGAAATGTAGCTTTATTTTTTATGGGCTATTTAACCAGCAATGATTTAGGCGTACTCGCAACAACATTTACACTGTGGAGTATCAATTTGTTACTGCCAGCACTAGGCGGAATGTTAGTCTTATTGCGTGTAGATTTACCATTAAAACAATCATAAAATTATGGAAATTGCTGATGTATGGCATTATTTTGGTATTGAAGGCAACAGCTCAACAAAAATTATCCATTCAAAGAATAAAAAAATGGATTTTGAACAGACATTTTAAAAAAAATGGCACCTTTTTTGAATAAAAACAATAAAATGACTTTTTTATGACACAAAAATGAACATTAGCACAGTCAGAGTAGGAGATTTTTCAAAGAACTATTGTATAAAATTTATTTTAAATAAGAAAAATAATTAGTTATGATGATTGATATGGCAAATTTGAATTTAGGAATGATTCTGTCAGATTACGTCATTCCTTATGGCACCAAAATATTACTATGTGTAGCCTTATTGATTGTAGGTTGGTTAGTGATTAAGGTAGTTGTCAATGGGATTGATAGATTATTCAATAGTAGTAATTTAGACCCAACGATTAGATCAGTAGCTGTTTCAAGTATTGCTGCTATTTTAAAAGTGATGTTATTATTAGCAGTTGTCAGCACTTTAGGCGTAGAAACCACCTCTTTTGTAGCAGTATTTGGCGCATTGAGTTTGGCAGCAGGCATGGCTTTTCAAGGAAGTTTGGGCAATTTAGCAGGGGGGCTTTTGATTCTATTTTTCCGCCCCTTCAAAATTGGTGATTTTATAAAAGCGCAAGGCGAATCAGGTTTTGTAAAAGAAATTCAACTATTTGTAACTGTTTTAGAAACGCCTGATAAAGAAACCATATATTTACCCAATGGCGCATTATCAGCAGGCAAAATTACCAATGTAACAGAGCAAGGCAATTTACGTTTACACATCCCAGTTGGCATTGATTACAGTGCAGACATTAGAACAGCGCGAAAAGTATTATTGGAAGTGATGCAAAACAATGACAAAGTACTTTTAAATCCTGCGCCACAAGTTGCCGTTACCAATTTAGGAGACAGCAGTGTAGACCTTGACTTACGCCCTTGGTGTAATCCCGGCGATGCTCCTGCTGTACAAGTCCAAATTTTGGAAGCTGCTAAAGAAGCACTGGACAAAGCCAATATTGGTATACCATACCCACATCAGGTTGTGTATATGAGTAATCAAAATTAGGCATGTTTCAAATCCTGTGCTTTTCCACCAAACACTTTGTAGCTATTTTAACAGTTCGTGGATTTATAGAGACGCAAAATTTTGCGTCTT